>DASVFT010000046.1:0-2628 GCA_036379935.1 Solirubrobacteraceae bacterium
GACAAGCTCGTGTACGGCGAGCGCTGGCTGACGCGCTTCTTCGAGGCGCTGCAGGCCGCTCCGTGGCTCCGCGTCTCCACCTTCTCGCGCTACCTCGACGCCGAGCCACCGGCGGGCCGCGTGTACCTGCCCACCGCGGCCTACACCGAGATGGGAGAATGGGCGCTGCCTCCGGCCGCGGGCGCCCAGCTCGACGACGCGCGCCACCGCCTGCTCGCGACGCCGGACGGCGAGCGGCTCGCCCGGCTCCTGCGCGGCGGCTTCTTCCGGAACTTCCTCGTGAAGTATCCGGAGATGGGCGACGCCTATTGGAAGATGCTCGGCCTCTCCCGCCGGGTGCACGAGGGCCTGCGGCGGCGTCCGCGCGACCGGCGCCTGCTCGCGGCGCGCGAGCGACTCTGGCAGGGACAGGCCAACGACGCCTACTGGCACGGCGTATTCGGCGGCTGCTACCTGCCGCACCTGCGCCGCTCGGTGAAGGCCTCGCTGATCGCGTGCGAGCGGCAGCTGCGGGCGTCGCGCTCGACGCCGGACATCGAATGCCTCCACGCCGACGTGGACGGCGACGGCCACGCCGAGGTCGTCGTGCGCGGCGGGGCGCTGGGCCTGACCCTGCGCCCGGCGCGGGGCGGCTCGCTCACCGAGCTGGCGTGGACGCAGGGGGAAGTCGACGTGGCCGACGTGCTCACCCGACGGCCGGAGGCGTACCACCGCAAGGTGGCGGATCGGCCGCGTGCGCACGAGGACGGCGAGGTGAAGACGATCCACTCGGCGCCCGAGGTGAAGGAGGCCGGGCTCACCTCGCTGCTCCGCTACGATCGCTTCCGGCGCGCCTCGCTGCTCGACGGGCTGTTCCCGTCCGACGGCGAGCTGGATCCGCTCGAGCCGTGGGACGTGGCGCGCCGGGTGGTGGGAGAGCAGCCCCTCGCGCACGAGGTGGAGACCGCGCCCCGCGAGGTCGCGGTGCGCTGCTCGCTGCCGGACCTCGACGGCCTGCCGCTGGCCCTGGAGAAGTCGCTGCGCGTCGTGGCCGACGAGGCCGCGGTGACGGTGCGGTACCGTCTTCGCTGGAGCGGGGAGGAGCCGCTGGCGGCCCGGTGGGCGGTGCAGTGCAACCTCGCGCTGAGCGCGGGTGAGGCGCCCGGCCGCTACTTCCGCGTCGACGGCCGTCCCTCGCTGGGCAGCCGGGGTCGTCTCGATGGCGCGGGCGCGCTGGCGATGATCGACGAGTGGCTCGGCTGCGAGCTCGCGATCGAGTGCGACGCGCCCGCCGCGGTCGCGTGGGCGCCCGTCGAGACGGTCTCGCTCTCCGAGACCGGCTTCGAGCGCATCTATCAGGGCTCGGCCTTGCTCTTCGCGTGGCCGCTCGCGCTCGAGCCCGGGCAGACCTGGGAGACGTCGCTGCGCGTGCGAGTGGGCCAAGTGTCCGCGGGCGCGACGGAATCCGGGGATTCCGCTTGAGAGGTCGGAGCGAGGCGTGCTAGTGTCTCGTATTCGCAGTTGACGGAAATCACCAGCCACGGAGGGTAAGACGGCATGGCAGGCGAGGAGTTTCTGTTCACCTCGGAGTCGGTGACCGAAGGACATCCGGACAAGATCGCCGACCAGATCTCGGACGCGGTGCTCGACGCGATCATCGCGCAGGATCCGACGGGTCGCGTGGCGTGCGAGTCGCTCCTCACCACCGGCCTCGTGGTCGTGGCCGGCGAGATCACGACCTCGTGCTACGTCGACATCCCCCGCGTCGCCCGCGAGACGATCCGCGAGGTCGGCTACACCCGCGCCAAGTACGGGTTCGACTTCGAGACCTGCGGGGTGATCACCGCGATCGACGAGCAGTCGGGCGACATCGCGATGGGAGTGGACAAGCTCGGCGCGGGCGACCAGGGCCTGATGTTCGGCTACGCCTGCACGGAGACCGAGGAGCTGATGCCGCTGCCCATCATGCTGGCCCACAAGCTCTGCCAGCGGCTGACCCACGTGCGCAAGACGGGCGCGCTCGACTACCTGCGGCCGGACGGCAAGAGCCAGGTCACGGTGCGCTACGTCGACCACAAGCCGGTCGCGGTGGAGACGGTGGTCATCTCCACCCAGCACGGGCCGGACGCCGGGCTCTCGACGATCCGCGAAGACATGATCGAGCAGGTGGTGCTGCCGACGATCCCCAAGCACCTGATCGATGCCAAGGGGATCACCTACCACATCAACCCGACCGGCCGCTTCGTCACCGGCGGACCCATGGGCGACACCGGCCTCACCGGCCGCAAGATCATCGTGGACACCTACGGCGGCTCGTGCCCCCACGGCGGCGGCGCCTTCTCGGGCAAGGATCCGACGAAGGTGGACCGCTCGGCCTGCTACATGGCCCGCTACGTGGCCAAGAACCTGGTGGCCGCCGGCCTCGCCGAGCGCGCCCAGGTGCAGGTGGCCTACGCGATCGGCGTGGCGGATCCGGTCTCGATCATGGTCGAGACCTTCGGCACCGGGAAGGTGCCCAACCGCAAGCTCGAGCAGCTGATTCGCCGGCACTTCGACTTCACCCCGGCGGGCATCATCAAGCACCTCGACCTGCGCCGGCCCTTCTACAAGAAGACGGCGGCCTACGGGCACTTCGGACGCAGCGAGCCG
>DASVFT010000047.1:0-6808 GCA_036379935.1 Solirubrobacteraceae bacterium
GCCAGCTCCCGCAGCTCACCGCCGGCCGCGTCGGCCACGTCGAGCAGCGGCCCGAGCGGCTGCGGCGTCTCCAGCGGGTCGCAGGCACCCCACAGCACGCGGCGCCCGTCGGCGAACTCGCGCACGAGCGCGGTCTTGCCGACGCCCGCCTCGCCGCCGACCAGCACCAGCCGCCCGGTCGGGCCGGCCAGGGTGTCGAGGAAGGTCTCGCGCTCGAGGAGCACGAGACGATCCTCTCAAGCTCAGGCGACGTCGCGGAGCTTCTGAGCCTCGGCGAGGCTCTGGAGCTTCTTCAGCGACTGGTTCTCGATCTGGCGGATCCGCTCGCGCGTGACGTTGAACGTCCGCCCGACCTCGTCGAGCGTGCGCGGGTGCTCGCCGCCGAGGCCGTAGCGCAGCTCGAGCACGCGGCGCTCGCGGTAGGAGAGGTTCTCCAGCGCCTCGCGCAACGCCTCCTTGGTGAGGATCTCGGCGGCGCGCTCGTAGGGCGACTCGGCGCGCTCGTCGGCGATGAACTGGCCGAACTCCGACTCCTCCTCGTCGCCGACCGGCTTCTCCAGCGAGACCGGCGCCTGGGCCGAGCGCTTGATCGAGTCGACCTCCTCGGGGTCGATCCCGGTGACCTCGGCGATCTCGTCGGCGGTCGGCTCGCGGCCGAGCTCGGTGACGAGCTTGCGCTCGGCACGCCCGATCTTGTTGAGCTTCTCGACGACGTGGACGGGGATGCGGATGGTGCGCGCCTTGTCGGCCAGCGCGCGCGCGATCGCCTGGCGGATCCACCACGTCGCGTAGGTCGAGAACTTGAAGCCCTTGCGGTAGTCGAACTTCTCGGCCGCGCGGACGAGCCCGAGCGTGCCCTCCTGGATGAGGTCGAGGAAAGGCAGGCCCTGGTTGCGGTAGTTCTTGGCGATCGAGACGACCAGGCGCAGGTTCGACTCGACCATCTTCTGCTTGGCGTCGAGGTCGCCGCGCTCGATGCGCTTGGCGAGGTCGACTTCCTCCTGCGCGGTGAGCAGCCGGACCTTGCCGATGTCCTTCAAAAACAGCTGAAGGGAGTCGGTCGTCATGTCCGGGCGCAGGTCGAGCGTCGTCTTGGGCTTGCGCCGGCCGCGCTTGTCCGGGGCGCGCTCGACCTCCTTGGAGGCGGCAGCCGCCGGATCGATGTCCTCGACGAGCTCGATCTCGGACTTCTCGAAGAACCCGTGCAGCTCCTCGACGTCGGACTCGTCGAGATCCAGCTCGGAGACCGCGTCGGCGATCTCGGCGAACGTGAGCACGCCCACCTGCTGGCCCTTGGCCACGAGGCCCTTGATCTCTTCGAGTTCCTGGAGTTCCACTACTGACATGTGCGTCCGTTCGGTTCTCCGGGCGGCCAAGGCGCCCGGCATGACTGTGGGGGAGAGGCTGCCGTGAGCCTCGTTACGAGCGTACCCCGCCCCAACGTACAGCCCCCAGCGTAGCCGTCATGATACGGCGCCCTACGTCGTCGGCTCAAGAGCGGAAATCGTGTTGAAGGGTGCCCTTCTCGCTTACTACGCGAAACGCGGGTGTTCGTTTCAGGTTTCGGACGCGTAAGAGCGTTGCTGCAGCCGTAGGGCAGAATCCTGGCCATGGCTTCGAGCGATCCCCCCGCCGGCCGCGACCGCGAGGTCCTCGCCAGCCTCCCCAACGCAAGGCCCCACCGCCGCAGCGCCAAGCGCGGTCCGGCGGCCGCGAGCGGGGCAGCGGAGGGCGGCGCGGCCACGGGTCCGGCGACGGCGAGGCGGCGCGGAAAGGCGGGTGCCAAGCCGGCCGCGAAGTCGACGGCGAACGCGGGCGCACAAGCCACGGCGAAGCCCGGCGCGAAGGCCGCCGCCAAGCCGGCCGCGAACGCGGGCGCACGAGCGACCGCGAAGCGGCGCTCGAAGGCCGCCGCCAAGCCGGCCGCGGCCGGCAGGGCCAGGCGGCCGGCGGCGCCAAAGGCCCCGCTGCCGATCCCGCCCGCCGGATACGCGACCCCGAAGGCCGAGCAGGACGGTCCGAGCGGCGCCGATCTCATCGCCACGGCAGTGCAGGCGGCGGGCGAGCTCGCGCAGATCGGGATCGCGGCCGGGGGCCGCGCGCTGAAGTCCGCCCTGCAGCGGCTGCCGCGCCCCTGACGCCCCACCCCTCGGGGTGGGCCTCCCAGCGCTTAGGGCAGGCGACGATGGGGTAGGCTGCCGCGCGTCTGCCGAGTCCCCCGGTGCCTGTCACCTGGGGAGCGGGGGAACCACTGTGGACCCACCACCCGGGTCCGCTGGGGCGAATCCGACCGTCGGTCGGTAGCGCCGCTCGTTCGGCGCGAGCCCGTCAGCTCACCCCGTAGGCCGTTAAACGAGATCCACAGTCCCCCCTTTGCGCCGCACGCCCGCGACCCTCAGTGCCCTGATCTGCGCCACCGCCTGCGCACCCGCGGTCGGCGTCGGGAGCGCGGCCGCGGACGACCCCTCCCCGCTCGCGGCGCCGTCGCTCTTCACGCGACCGGGCGAGATGCTCGGCCAGACGCTGCGCTTCCGCGGCGCGCTGGGCACCGATCAGGCCGGACGCACGCTCCAGATCCAGCGCCAGCAGCCTGACGGCAGCTGGATGCCGACGGCGACGGCGATCGTGGCGTCCGACGGCTCGTTCGTGGCCCGCTGGCGCACCGATGCGATCGGGCGGTTCGCGGTGCGCGCGCTCGTCGCCGGCAGCGAGGCGCAGGCCGCCGCCGAGGCGCCGCTGACCACGAGCGTCACGATCTACCGGCCAGCTCGCGCCACCTGGTTCGGCCCCGGCTTCTACGGCAAGCGCACGGCGTGCGGCCAGGTCATGAGCCGCGACCTGCTGGGCGTCGCCCATCGCAAGCTCCCGTGCGGGACGCCGGTGGCGGTGTTCTTCAACGGAAAGGCGCTCACCGTTCCGGTCGTCGATCGCGGACCGTTCGGCAACGGCGCGCGCTACGACCTCACCGCGGCCGCGGCCCGAACGCTCGGCATGGCGCAGACGAGCACGATCGGCGTCGTGCCCCAGCGCGGCGGGCAGATGCCTCCGCCGGCCGCGCCCGCGCCGTCGCCCTACGCGGCGACCGGCGGCATCGCGCCGACCGGTTAGCGCTAGGCGATCGAGACGCCGGCCGCACGCGCCGCGAACAGCGCCTCGTCCGCGCGCGCCTCGAGCTCGGCTGGGTCGGTGCCGTCCGCCGGCGAGGCGGCCAGCCCGATCGACGCGCTCAACGGCGCACCGCGCAGCGTCGCGGCGGCGGCAACGGCGTCGGCCAGGCGCTCGGCCAGCGCGCGGCCCCCGGTGGCGCCGAGCTCGGCGGCGACGATCCAGAGCCGCCCGTCCTCCTCGCGCGCCATGACGTCGCCGGGCCGAAGCTCGGCGCGGACGGCATCCTCCGCGCGCGCGAGCGCCGAGCGCGCCGTCCCATCGCGATCGGCGGCGAGCAGCCGCGCGGCATCGTCGACCTCGACGGCGAGCAGCGCGAAGCCGCGCCCGGCCGCGAGCTGATGCTGGGCGGCGGCGCGCCAGTCCCCGCCCGCCGCGGCCGCCCGCACGTCGCCCGGCCCCTGCCGCTCGCCGGCCGCCCGCACGTCGCCCCCGCCGCGCGCATCGTGGACGCGGATGTCCGCCGGCTCGCCGGCGCGGGCTGAGCCCGAGACCGTCGCGACGGCGACGAGGTCGCAGACGAAGGCCAGCCGCTCCGCGAGCGCGGCCGTGGTGGCCGCGTCGAGCGGCGCCATGGCCGTCGTCAGCGCCTCCCACACCGCCGCGCGCAGCTCGCCGACGGCGGCCACGGCGCTGGCCGGGCTGCCGGCGCCCGCGAGCGCGCCGGCGCGCGAGGCCATCGCGACCAGGTCGCCACCCGCCTCGAGGCGCGGGACGTGCGCCTCCGACCCGACCGCGCGCAGGATCGCGGCGCAGAGGATCGGCCCGTCCCGGGCGAGCTCGGCCGTGGGGACCGCCGGCGCGTCCTGCAGCGGCCGCGCGGCCATCAAGCGCAGCAGCCAGCCCTTCGCCGCCGCCTCGCCGTCCGCCAGCGCCGGGGGTGGCACGTCGGCGACCGCGCGCGGCCGCCCGGCACCGAAGGAGGCCGCGGGCATGAGCCCTGGATACCAGCCGCACCCGACGGCAGGGATGATCTGCCCATGGCCCTCTCCATCGAAGACGCCCGGGCAGCGGTGCTGGCTGCCGTACGCCCCCTGCCCGCCGAGGACGTCCCCGTGCGGGACGCGCTCGGCCGCGTCCTGGCCGAGGACGTCGCCGCCACCGGCGACGTCCCCGCTTTCGCCAACAGCGCGATGGACGGGTTCGCGGTGCGCTCCGGCCCCGCCGGGCGCACGCTGACCGTCGTCGGCGAGTCGCGTGCCGGGGCGCCGGCGACCGTGGCGGTCGGCGACGGCGAGGCGATCCGCATCTCCACCGGTGCGGCCGTGCCGGAGGGCGCCGACGCGGTGTTGCAGATCGAGCTCGTGAGCGTGGAGGGCGATCGCGTTCGTCTCGAGGACGACGTGGACCCCGGCCGCAACGTGCGCCCGGCGGGCGACGACCTCCAGGCCGGCGACACCATCCTGCGCGCGGGCACGCCCCTCGGCGCCGCCGAGCTCGGGGTCGCGGTGGCCAGCGGCCGCGGCACGGTGGCCTGCGCACGCGTCCCGCGGGTGGTCGTCCTGGCCACCGGCGACGAGCTCGTCGCGCCCGGCCAGCCGCTGGCGCCCGGCCAGCTCCATGAGACCAACGGGCTCACCCTGGCCGCACTGGCGACCCAGGCCGGGGCGCGCGTGATCGCCACCGAAGTCGTGCGCGACACCGAGGAGCAGACCCGCGCCGCCATCGCCGGCGCGCTCGAGAGCGCCGACGCCGTCATCCTCTCCGGCGGCGTGTCGGTCGGCCCGCACGACCACGTCAAGCCGGCCCTCGAGGCGCTCGGCGTGGATGAGGTGTTCTGGCGCGTGGCGCTGCGGCCGGGGCGGCCGACGTGGTTCGGCACCCGCGGCGAGACGCTCGTCTTCGGCCTACCCGGCAACCCCGTCTCGGCGATGGTCACCTTCATGCTCTTCGCGCGTCCGGCCCTGGCCGCGCTGCAGGGCGCCCCGCACCGGCCGCAGCGCGAGACGGCGCGGCTGACAGCGCCGATCCCGCGCCAGCCCGATCGGGACGAATGCGTGCGCGTGACCCTGCGCGACGGGCTCGCCACCCCCACCGGCCCGCAGGGCTCGCACCAGCTGCGCTCGATGCTGCGCGCCGACGGGCTCGCCATCGTGACCGCCGGCACCGGCACGATCGAAGCCGGCGAGGAGGTCGACGTCGAGCGCCTCGACAGGCGCCTCTGGTAGGTCTGGACCAGGCCGGCGAGGGGGTACGCTCCCGCCGTGGCCCCCGCCGCCATCGTCGCCGCGCTGGCCGCCGCGCTGGCGGCCGCCTATGTCGGCGTGCGACGGCGCCTGGGCCAGAAGGTCCCCGACGACGTCGACCTCGTCCGCGACGTCGACGACACGACCCAGCTGGACCGGTCGACCGGCGCGGTGCGCTCGGTGCAGTCGGCGGAGGTCATGCTCCCCGCCGACACCGTCGACGCCCTGTGGTCGCCCATGTACCTCGAGCGCCTGGCCCGCACGTACTGGCGCTTCCTGTCGCGCGCCACGCTCGGGCTCGTTCGCGTCTACTACACCGAGGGCGAGCGCTACGTCTGCCTGCTGGCGCGCCCGTTCAAGCTCATCACCTTCCACGCGCCCGAGTACGAGATGGACGAGCGCCGCGGCATCGTCCGCTGGCGCATCGCGCGCGGGCTGCTGGTGGCACGGCGCGGGCACGACGGCGACGGCTACCTGCAGATCGACGTCGAGCGGAGCCCCGCCCAGCGTCCGGGCTGCGCGAACGTCGCCGTCGAGGTCGAGGTCGCCAACTTCTACCCCGCCATCGCCTACCGCCTGAGCCGCTTCGTGTACGCGCAGACGCAGTCGCGCCTGCACGTCGTCGTCACCCATGGCTTCCTGCGCTCGCTGGCGCGCCTGGACCTCGAGGAGTCGGTGGTCGGACGCTTCCTGACGGCCGACGACGTGCCCGCGCCCTCCGCGCCGCGCCCCGACGAGCGCGACGGCGCACGCCTGCCGACGTGACTTCTGCGTGCCCGCAACGTTGGTGTCGCATGCGTCCTCCCACCGCCCTCCTCACCCTCGCGCTCGCGACCGCCGCGCTGGCCGCGACCGCCGCGAGCGCATCCGCCGACAGCCTCGTCGCCGCCGCGCCCGGCGCGCGGAACCTGACCGGCAACGGCGGCTACCTCGTGTGGGCGCAGCCGGCCGCCGGCGGCCGCTGGCGCCTCGCCGTGCGCGCGCCCGATGGCACCGTCAGCACGCCGGCCATCGCCGACTTCGGCGCGCCGCCGGCCGCCCAGATCGGCTCGACCGGCTACGCGATCGCCGGCCGTCGCCTGCTGGCCGTCTACTCGCGCTGCCAGGGCAACTCGGCCATCGCCGGCTGCGACGTCTACGCCTACGACCTGCGCGCGGGGACCGAGGAGCGCATCGCCGCCCTCAGCTCGCGCACCTACAGCGAGACCGCCCCCAGCCTCGAGCTGGGCCGCTTCGCCTTCGTGCGTCGTGGCGACGGCCCGCGTCCCGGCCTCTACTCCTCCTCGCTGACCTCGAAGGCCGCGCCCAAGCGGCTGAGCCCCACGCTCGCGCGCGAGACCGCGACCAACGGGACGCGCGTCGCCTACACCTACAACTCCAGCCGCGGAGGTGGCCTCGCCGTGCGCCGGCTCTCGGGCGAGGGCAGCGTCCTCGTCCCCGTCGCGCGCCAGCCCGTC
>DASVFT010000048.1:0-6699 GCA_036379935.1 Solirubrobacteraceae bacterium
GTGACAACCACCTCGGCGGCGACAACTTCGACAAGGCGGTCGTCGACTGGCTCGTGGCGCAGTTCCGGCAGGACCAGGCCATCGACCTGTCCAAGGACCCGATGGCGCTCCAGCGCCTGTACGAGGCCGCCGAGAAGGCCAAGATCGAGCTGTCGACGGCGCAGGAGACCCAGATCAACCTGCCGTTCATCACGGCCGACCAGTCCGGGCCCAAGCACCTCGACCAGCGCCTGACCCGCGCGAAGTTCAACGAGCTGACCAGCGACCTGCTCGACCGCGTCGTCGCGCCGGTCCGCCAGGCGCTCGACGACGCCAAGGAGAAGGGTGCCTCGGCGATCGACCACGTCGTCCTCGTCGGCGGCATGACCCGCATGCCGGCCGTCCAGGACAAGGTCAAGGAGCTCACCGGCAAGGAGCCGCACCGCGGCGTCAACCCGGACGAGGTCGTCGCCGTCGGCGCCGCCATCCAGGCCGGCGTCCTCGCCGGCGACGTCAAGGACGTCCTGCTGCTCGACGTGACCCCGCTGACGCTGGGCATCGAGACCAAGGGCGGCGTCATGACGAAGCTGATCGAGCGCAACACGACGATCCCGACCCGCAAGGCCGAGGTCTTCTCGACGGCGGAGGACAACCAGCCGTCGGTCGAGATCCACGTCCTGCAGGGCGAGCGCGAGATGGCGACCTACAACAAGTCGCTCGGCAAGTTCCAGCTGACCGGCATCCCGCCGGCGCCGCGCGGCATCCCGCAGATCGAGGTCGCGTTCGACATCGACGCCAACGGCATCCTCAACGTGTCGGCCAAGGACCTGGGCACCGGCAAGGAGCAGAAGATCGAGATCCGCGCCGGTGGCGGCCTCAGCGACGACGAGATCAAGAACATGGTCTCCGACGCCGAGTCGCACGCCGAGGAGGACCGTCGCCTGCGCGAGCTGGCCGAGGCCCGCAACACGGCCGAGAACGCCGCCTACCAGGCCGAGCGCCAGCTCAAGGAGCTCGGCGAGCAGGTGGACCCGGCGTCCAAGGAGCAGATCGAGGCCGCGATCAAGGAGGTGCGCGACGCGCTGACCTCCGAGGACGCGAACGAGATCAACGCCAAGACCGAGGCGCTGCAGACGGCGTTCCACAAGGTCTCCGAGGCCATGTACGAGCGCGCCCAGCAGGAGGCCGCGGCCTCCCAGGGCAACGGCGCGACGGCCGACGGCGCGGCGTCCGACGGCGCGGCCGAGGCCGAGGAGGACGTGGTCGACGCCGAGGTCGTCGACGAGGGCAAGTCGTGACCCACGAGCAGGACACGAGGCAGGCGGCCGCCACCGAGGCGGCCGCCGCCGAGCCCGAGGCCGACGACCCCGAGCTCGCCGCCGCCCGCGAGATGGCGGCCGAGTCCGAGCCGCCCGCTGTGGCCGACGCGGCCGCTGCGGCCGACGCGGCCGCCTCCCCCGACGCGGCCGCCTCCCCCGACGCGGCCGCTCCCGCCGAGCCCGACTACAAGGACCAGTGGCTGCGCGCGGTGGCCGAGCTCGACAACGTCCGCAAGCGCGCGCGGCGCGACGTCGCCGCGGCCGAGAGCCGCGGCATCGCCAAGCTCGCGCGCGAGCTCCTGACCGCGCTCGACAACTTCGAGCGCGCCCTGGCCGCGGCCGAGGCCCAGCCTGAGAACCGCGACCACCACCTCACCGACGGCATCCGCCTCGTGCAGACCGAGCTGCTCGCGGCTCTGGCACGGCTGGGCATCGAGCCCGACTCTCCCAAGGGCGAGCGCTTCGATCCCCACCGCCACGAGGCCGTGGCCCAGCAGCCGGCCGACGGCGCCGAGCCCGGCACCATCGTCGAGGTCTACAGCGCCGGCTACACCTACGGTGACGACGTCCTGCGTCCCGCCAAGGTCGTGGTGGCGGGCTAGGGGGCAGCGTGGCTCAGCGCGATCTCTACGCCGTCCTCGGCGTTGACAGGAAGGCCTCGCCCAGCGAGATCAAGAAGGCCTACCGCAAGCTCGCGCGGCGCTACCACCCCGACACCAACCCCGGCGACAAGCAGGCCGAGGAGCGCTTCAAGGAGATCTCCGCCGCCTACGACGTCCTCGGCGACCCCGACAAGCGCAAGCAGTACGATCGCGGCGGCTTCTTCACCGGCGCCGGGCGCCCCGGCGGCGCGGGCGGGGCGGGCGGCCCGCATTTCGACCCCGGCTCGTTCTCCGACATCCTCTCCAACCTCTTCGGAGGCGGCGCGGGCGGCGGTCGCACGAGCCAGCGCGGTCCCCGCGCCGAGCGCGGTCGAGACCTCGAGGCCGAGGTCTCGATCTCCTTCGAGCAGGCCATCGACGGGGCCCAGATCCCGCTGACCGTGCCCACCTCGCAGATGTGCAGCACGTGTCGCGGCACCGGCGCCAAGCCCGGCACCGCGCCGAAGGTTTGCCCCCGCTGCCAGGGGCGCGGCATCGAGTCGCAGGGCCAGGGGCTGTTCTCGATCTCGCAGCCGTGCTCGCAGTGCGGCGGCACCGGCGCGATCATCGAGGACCCCTGCCCGACGTGCCACGGCGCGGGCTCGGTGCGCACGGCCAAGAAGTACCGGGTCAACATCCCGGCCGGCGTGCGCGACGGGTCGCGGGTGCGCCTGGCCGGCAAGGGCGAGCCCGGACGTGGCGGCGGTCCGGCCGGCGACCTCTACGTCATCACTCACGTGTCCGAGAGCCCGGTGTTCAAGCGCAAGGGCGACCATGTCGAGGTCGAGGTCCCGCTCACCATCCCCGAGGCGATCCGCGGGGCTGAGGTGGAGGTCCCGACGCTGAGCGGGCGCAAGACGCTGCGCGTCCCGGCCGGGACGAAGCACGGCACGGTGCAGCGCCTGCGCGGCGAAGGGCCCGCGCGGCTCAGCGGCAACGGCCAGGGCGACATCCATTACCGCTTCGTGATCGAGGTCCCCGCCGCCCTGAACGACGAGCAATCCGAGGCAGTCGAGAAGCTGTCCGAGGTCATGAACGGCAACCCGCGCGCGAGGCTCTTCACATGAGCACGAGGCGTCGTACCACCGCACGTGTGACGGTCGAGCACGAGCGCGGCGTGTTCATGATCTCCGTGGCCGCGGAGCTCGCCGAGATGCATCCGCAGACCTTGCGGATGTACGAGGCGCGCGGGCTCATCGAGCCCCAGCGCTCGCCCAAGGGCACGCGCCTGTACTCGCAGGCCGACGTCGAGCGCCTGCGCCGCATCCAGGAGATGACCTCCGATCTCGGCCTCAACCTCGCCGGCGTCGAGCGCGTGCTCGCGCTGGAGGAGGAGCTCGAGCGAGCCACCAGGCGCCTGGAGGCGCTGGAGCGCCGCTCGGCGCAGATGCGCGAGGAGATGGCGGCGGAGCTCGAGAACGTCCGCCGCTCGCTCAAGGCCGAGATCGTCCCGTACGCCTCGAGCACCGACCTCATCCGCGCCGACGAGGTCCGCCCACCGGGGCGGCGCTCGATCCGCATCGAGCGCGACGGCGGCTAGCGACGCGCCCGACCGAGCAGGCCTCCGGTCCGGTCCAGCTGGACGCCAAGGCGATCCGCAGGGCTAGTCGTCGTCGTCGGGCGTCGCGTCGGGCGATCTGCTCTGGCGACGAAGCTGTGCGTGGAAGGCCAGCCAGCCGCCGACGATGAGCACGGCGACGACGATGATGAGGACCGTCTCCACGCTGTCACCCTATCTGCCGCGTGAGCGACGAGCCCGCCGGTGCGGCCTACACGTTGCCGCGCGTCGTCCCGTCCTCGCCGCCCGCCAGCTCCTCGGCCTTCTGCCGGCCCGGATGGTCCTTGGGCAGGTCGTGAGGCGAGATCTCGTCGTGAGCCTCGGGCGTGTCGCCCAGCTCGGTCTCGTCGTCGGGGGTCATCGGCCCGAGGGGCTCGTCCGCTTCGGTGTCGTGGGGCGGCGCCTGGCGCTCGTCGTCGTGGGGCATGGCGAGGGCCTACCCTGTGGGGCCGGCGGCGCAAGCCTCTGCTAGGATCTATGTCAGTTCGACTGAGATCTTCTTCATGCAAGCTGATCGATTCACCATCAAGGCCCAGGAGGCCATCGCCGCGGCCGGCCAGCTGGCCGAGCGCCGCCACAACCCGCAGGTGACCCCCGAGCACCTGCTCGGCGTGCTGCTCGAGCAGGAGGGCGGCGTGGTCGTTCCGGTGCTGACCAAGCTCGGCGCCGACCTCCACGCGCTGCGCGGTGACGTCAACGCCGCGCTCGACGCGCTGCCGACCATGACGGCCGGCGGCGAGGCCGCCGGGCCCTCGAGCGAGCTCGTGCGCGTCCTGCGCGAGGGCGAGGAGGAGATGCGCGCCCTCAAGGACGAGTACGTCTCCACCGAGCATCTGCTGCTCGCGCTCGCGGCCCATCCTTCCCGCGCGGGCGACGCACTGCGCGCTGCCGGCGCGACCAAGGAGGCGCTGGCCCAGGCCATCGCGGAGGTTCGCGGACCGCACCGCGTGACCGATCAATCGGCCGAGGACAAGTACCAGGCCCTGGAGAAGTTCGGGCGCGACCTGACCGCCGAGGCCGAGCAGGGCAAGCTCGACCCGGTCATCGGGCGCGACGACGAGATCCGCAGGGTCATCCAGGTCCTCAGCCGCCGCACCAAGAACAACCCGGTCCTCATCGGTGAGCCCGGCGTGGGCAAGACCGCCATCGTCGAGGGCCTGGCCCAGCGCATCGAGTCTGGCGACGTGCCGGAGTCGCTGCGAGACCGGCGCGTCATCGCGCTGGACATCGGCGCCCTGCTCGCCGGCTCCAAGTACCGCGGCGAGTTCGAGGAGCGCCTGAAGGCGGTCCTCAACGAGATCAAGGAGGCCGGCGGCACGGTCATCCTCTTCATCGACGAGCTGCACACCATCGTCGGCGCCGGCGCCGCCGAGGGCGCCGTCGACGCCGCCAACCTCCTCAAGCCGATGCTCGCGCGCGGCGAGCTGCGGGCCGTCGGCGCCACCACGCTCGACGAGTACCGCAAGCACGTCGAGAAGGACGCGGCGCTCGAGCGCCGCTTTCAGCCGGTCCTCGTGGGCGAGCCGAGCGTCGAGGACGCCATCGCCATCCTGCGCGGCCTGAAGGAGCGCTACGAGGTCCATCACGGCGTCCGCATCCAGGACGCCGCGCTCATCGCCGCCGCCACCCTCAGCGACCGCTACATCGCCGACCGCTTCCTCCCCGACAAGGCGATCGACCTGATCGACGAGTCCGCGTCGCGCCTGCGCATCGAGATCGACTCGCTGCCCACGGAGATCGACGAGGTCGACCGCCGTGTCCTCCAGCTCGAGATCGAGCTCACCTCACTGGCCCACGAGACCGACCAGGCGAGCGTCGAGCGCCGCGAGGCCATCGAGCGCGAGCTCGGCGACCTGCGCGAGCAGAGCGCGGCGATGAAGGCCGAGTGGCAGTCCGAGAAGGACGAGATCCACAAGGTCTCGCAGATCAAGGAGCGCCTCGAGCAGGCGCATCGCGAGCTCGAGCGCGCCGAGCGCGAGGCGGACCTCGAGCGCGCGGCCACGCTGCGCCACGGCGAGATCCCGGAGCTGCAGCGCCAGCTCCAGGAGGCCGAGCAGGCGGAGCCCCGGGCGACGCGCTTCCTCAAGGAGGAGGTCGACGCCGAGGACGTCGCCGAGGTCGTCGCGCGCTGGACCGGCATCCCGGTCAGCCGCCTGCTTGAGGGCGAGGTGGCCAAGCTCGTCCACATGGAGGAGCGGCTGCATCAGCGCGTCGTGGGCCAGGACGAGGCCGTCGCCTCGGTCTCCAACGCCCTGCGCCGCTCGCGCGCCGGCCTTGCGGACCCCGACCGCCCGATCGGCAACTTCCTCTTCCTCGGCCCCACGGGGGTCGGCAAGACCGAGCTGGCCCGCGCGCTGGCCGAGTTCATGTTCGACTCACAGGACGCGATGGTGCGCATCGACATGTCCGAGTACATGGAGAAGCACTCCGTCAGCCGTCTCGTCGGGGCGCCGCCCGGCTACGTCGGCTACGACGAGGGCGGCCAGCTCACCGAGGCCGTGCGCCGGCGCCCGTACTCCGTGCTCCTCCTCGACGAGATCGAGAAGGCTCACCCCGACGTGTTCAACGTCCTGTTGCAGGTGATGGACGACGGGCGCCTGACCGACGGCCAGGGCCGCACGGTCGACTTCCGCCACGTCGTGCTCATCATGACCTCGAACATCCCGGGCGGTCGGGCCGGCGCGGAGGCGCAATTCAAGCCCGAGTTCATCAACCGCCTCGACGACATCGTCGAGTTCCACAGCCTCGATCGCAGCCAGATCGGCAAGATCGTCGACCTCCAGGTGGCCCGGCTGGTGGCGCGCGTGCGCGACCGCGGGATCGAGATCGAGCTCACCGATCGCGCCCGCGAGCTGCTCGGCAACCTCGGCTACGACCCGACCTACGGCGCCCGCCCGCTCAAGCGCGTGATCGCCAAGCACCTGGTCGACCCGCTGGCGCTGGCGATCCTCGAGGGCGACTTCAGCGAGGGCGACACCGTCCGCGTGGACGCCGGCGACGGCGAGCTGGTGCTGTCGGCGGCCGAGCCCGTCGCGCCGGCGGCGCCGGCGGCGGCGTAGCGCCGCCCGCGGCGTAGCGGCCCGCCGCCGGCACGCCGGCTGCCGCTCCCTCTCGCGACGCGCGGCAGCTCGCCGCGCCGCCCGCGGCGTAGCGGCCCGCCGCCGGCACGCCGGCTGCCGCCCCGGGCGCGACCGCGGCAGCT
>DASVFT010000049.1:0-4501 GCA_036379935.1 Solirubrobacteraceae bacterium
CACCGTGACGGTCGGCGCCGTCGTGTCGACGGTGAAGGTGTTCGCCGCGCTGGTGGCGACGTTGCCCGCCGTGTCGGTCTGCGTGGCCTGGACCGTGTAGGTGCCCTGCGCGAGCGTCGCCGCCGTCGTGGTCCACGTCGCTCCCGAGCGCGTCGGCGTCAGCGTCTGCAGCACCGTGCCGCCCGTCCCGGTCCCGCTGTAGATCTTGACCGTCACCGTGCTCGAGTCGGTGGCGGCGTTGCCCGCGGCGCCTGAGATCGTCGGCGTGGTGTCGTTCGTGGCCGAGCCGTTGGCCGGCGTCGTCAGCGTGAGCGCCGGCGCCGTCGCGTCGTAGGTGACGCTGTTGTCGGTGCTCGTCGACGACGTGTTTCCGTTGCCCGCCGCGTCCTGCGCCTTGTTGGCCGCGATCGAGAAGGTCAAGGTGCCATCGGTCGGCGCGCCCGACACCGAGATCTCATAGCTCGCGCCGCTGCCCGTCACCGCCACCGTGCCGCCCGTCGACGTGCCGCCACGGGTCAGATCGCTCGCGTCGAAGCCCGTGACCGGCTCGCTGAAGGTCACCGTGTAGAGGATCGGCAGGGCGTTCGCCGGATCGGCCTGCCCCGCCTTCTGGTTGACCGTCACCGTCGGGGGGACCGTGTCGTTGATGACCGTGACCTCGTTCGAGGTCGTGCTGGCCGTGAACGAGTGCTTCTTGGCGATGACCGTGTACGTGTAGCTGCCGTTCGGCACCGAGCTGTCGTTGCAGCTCGTGGCGGTCGTCAGCGAGGTCGCGCTGGTCCCGCAGGCGGCCACCGTCCCGCCGCCGGTCTGGTGGCGCAGCAGGTAGTACCCCTGAGGCGAGACCCCGTTGACGGCGGGCGAGGCGTTCCAGCTCACCGCCACCGTGCCGTTGCCGCTCGGCACCGTCGCCGTCGCGTTGGAGGGGGCGCCCAGCGTGCCGACGCTGGCCGAGGCGGTGCCCGAACCGAGTCCGTGGAAGTAGGCGAACGCCGCCCCGCCGAGCACGAGGCAGGCGACGAGGGCGAGCACGGTGATCCGCAGGCGGCTCATGAGTGCGCGCTCCCGCTGTAGCTCAGGGAGAACGTCGCGTTCTTGCAGGCGTCCTGGTTGACGGGCAGGTTCAGCAGCCGGATCGTGGGCGCCGAGACGCCCTGCGCGGGGAGCGTCACCGACCCGCCGGCCGGCACCCGCGCCGGGGCCGCGCTCGACGCGTTCGACTGCGTCAGCCCGAGGTTCGTGGCCGGGCTGCAGCCCGGGCTGCTGCTCCCGGCGACCGTGACCTGGAGGCTGGTCACGTAGATCGCGACGGAGTTCGGATTGGTCAGCGTGAGGGCGATCGGCTGGGCGGGAGCGCCCGGGTAGAGCAGAGCGCTGGCGCTGCCGCTGATCGTGAAGTCACGGTTCGTCGCGCGCGTGATCGTCCACGTGAAGCTCGTCGCCCTGCTGCGATTGCCGGCCGCGTCGAGGGCGCGAACGCCGAAGGTATGGCGGCCGGAGTCGAGCCCGGTGTAGGTCCTCGGGCTGGTGCAGGCGGACCAGTCGTCGTCGAGCCGGCACTCATAGCCGACGCCGGCCTCGGTGTCCGTGAAGGTGAAGGTCGCCGTCGTCGACGTCGTCGGCTGGCTCGGATACCCGGTCAGGGTCGGAGCCGGCGGCGGCAGCGTGTCGATCCTCCACGTGTAGGACGTCGCGCCGCTCGTGTTGCCGGCCGCGTCGCGCGCCTGCACCTGGAACGTGTGAGAGCCGTCGGCGAGCCGGGAATACGACTCCGGGCTCGGGCAGTTCGAGAACGCGCCGCCGTCGAGCCTGCACAGGAAGGCCACGCCGCTCTCGGCATCGGTGAACGCGAACCTCGCGCGCGCCTCGTCGGTGAGGCTGGCGGGCTTGTCCGTGATCGCTGGCGCCGGCGGCGGCGTGCGATCGATGACCCACGTGTAGGAGGCCGCCGAGCTCAGGTCCCCGGACGGGCGCCTCGCACGCACCTGGAAGGTGTGCGATCCGACGGCGAGGCCGGAGTAGGACTTCGGGCTGGCGCAGGCGCTGAAGGCCGCGCCGTCGCGCGAGCACTCGTACGTGACCCCGGAGCCGCTCGAGAACGCGAACGTCGCTGACGTCTCGCTCGTGGGAGTGGCCGGCTTGGAGGTGATGGTCGGGGTCGCGACCTTCGGAGCGCCGGCGCTCGTGGCCACGTGGATCCCGAAGGCCACGGCAAGGACACCGAGCAGCGCCAGCGGCAACTTCAGGCCGGCGCTCTTCGCTGTCGTTGTCAGGTGGTGGATCACGGTGGGGCTCGTCGGCTCTCGGGTTCGGTGCGCACGGGTACGGGGTGGCACCGTCGCTGGGGGGCCCGATGCGGGCCCCCCAGCGCGGCGGCCCTCCCGCTGGTGCTAGTTGCTGGAGAAGTGCAGCGTCAGGGTCGCGCCCTGGCAGCTGTCCTGGCTGACGCCGGTGTCGTTCATGGCGAGCGTGCCGGACTTCGAGGTCGTGGCGCCCGCGGCGAGCGTCTCGCCCACCGTCACGTCGGCCATCGTGAACGCGGCGTTCGCGCCCGACGAGCTGACGTCACACGAGGCATGCGACGTGTCGGCAGTGATGCTGTCCAGATGCACCTTGTCGACGTACTGCGCGCCGGAGCCCGTGTTCTTGATGTCGAGGTTGACCGGCTGTGACGTCGTCGGGTACAGCGCGCCCAGGGTGTTGGTCTGGGTGATCGTCGCCGCCGAGGATGTACCGACCGCGGCCGAGCCGGTGCCCGAGCCGCTGTTGGTGAAGTACGCGAACGCGACGGCGCTGATCGCCATCGCCGCGACGACACCCAAAATGACTGCGCGCTTCTTGGTGAAGAGCCGCATGGAACCCCCTCCTACAGATGGGATGTGAGTGTGAGTTGCCCCCACATCCCGACGACGCGTCGGGGTGGGTTGCCTTAGGCGCGCAGGATGGGTCCGTGCACGTCCCCTCGCTATGGCCCGGGTAGCGCGACTTCGTTCACTTCGATGAACGCCGTCCCTTGCATGCACACGGGAAAAGTGGCCATTTGCAGGGAGAACGCCCCGCGCGCACGCGACGGACCAGCGCCGCCGCGCACGCCGTCCCCGCTACACGGCGTTGCAGCGATCCTGTTCCTCTGGCTAGGAGCGGGGGTATCGTGGCGGCGTGGGCTTCTCGCCCCGCGTCCTGCTGGTCTCCGCCGATGCGTCGTTCCGCACAGGTCTGCGCGTCACGCTCGCCTCAGCGGGTTTCGCGATCGCGGCCGAGGTGTCCAGCGCGGAGGCTGCTGTGTCGACGGCCGTCAGCGAGCGGCCCGAGCTCGTGCTGATCTCCGCGGATCTGCCGGGCGCGTTGGGCGCCGTGCGCCAGGTCTCAGGCCGGCTGCCGGGGACGCGCGTGGTGGTGCTCACGCGCAGCCCGAGTGGCGAGGAGCTCGTGGCCGCGGTTCAGGCCGGCGCCGCCGGGTATCTCGGCGAGGACGTCAGCCCGGCACGGCTGCCGGCCGTGATGCGGAGCATCCTCGATGGCGAGGTCGCCCTGCCGCGCCGCGAGTCGCAGCACCTGCTCGACGCCATGCGCGGCCGCGACGCCCGCCTGGCCGCCGTGGCCGCGCGGGCCGCCACCGCGCTGACCAGCCGCGAGCTCGAGGTCCTGGACATGGTCGTCACCGAGACCTCTACCGGGGAGATGGCGCAGCGCCTCGGGATCTCGGAGGTCACCGTGCGACGCCACGTCTCCTCGCTCCTGGGCAAGCTCAGGCTTCCGAGCCGCGCCGCGGCCGTCGAGTTTCTCCAGCAGCGTTCAGTTGAGTGAGACCGAGTCGTCCACCAGACCGGCGCGGATCGCCACGCAGGCGGCCTGGATGCGATTGTCGACGTGCAGCTTCAGCAGCAGCGCGGAGATCTGGTGCTTCACGGTGCTCGGGCTGATGTAGAGCCGGTCGGCGATCTCGGCATTGCTGTAGCCGTGGGCCAACAGCGCGAGCACCTGCCGCTCGCGTGCCGAGAGCACGACGCCGGCATCGATCTCGCCGGCGGCGGGGCTGTCGCGCACCATCGCGAGCAGCGCTCCGGTGACCTGGGGTGCGAACGGCGAGAGCCCCGCCGCGGTGGCGCGGATCGCCTTGACGATGTCGGACAGGTCGGTGGCCTTGAGCAGGTACCCGGACGCGCCGGCGCGAACGGCATCGAGCACGTCGGCGCCCTCGCTGCCCGTGAGCATCATGACGTACGTGTGGGGAGCCGTCTCGAGGATCCGGCGCGTCGCCTCGGGGCCCGACATCCCGGGCATGCCCATGTCCATGACCACCACGTCGGGATCGAACGTCTCCAGCTCCGCGAGCGCCTCCTCGCCGCTCGCCGCGCTGGCGACGTCGAAGCCCTCGGCCGCGAGCACGGACTCCAGGCCGGTCCGGAACAGCTCGGAGTCATCGACGACGAGTACGCGCAGCCGCTCGGTGTTCCGCTCGCGTGTCCGCTGGGTGGGCATGGTCCTCCCGCCAGCAATC
>DASVFT010000050.1:0-78360 GCA_036379935.1 Solirubrobacteraceae bacterium
CGCCCTCGCGGCGCGCCGCCATGGCCAGCGCGCTCGGCCTGCTCAAGGTCCCGGCCTTCCGGCGCCTGACCCTCGCCGCCGGCGCCCTGGGCCTGGCCACCCTCAGCGACGGCTTCCTCTACCTCGGCCTGCAGGACCGTATGGGCTTCGCGCCGCGCTACCTGCCGCTGCTCTTCGTCGGCACCGCGCTGGTCTTCATGGCGCTCGCCGTGCCGATGGGGCGGCTCGCCGACCGGGTCGGCCGCGGAAAGGTCTTCGTCGGCGGCTACCTGCTGCTGCTCGGCGTCTACAGCTCGCTGCTCGTGCCGTCCATCTCGCCGGCCGTGCTGGTCTTCTACCTCGCCGCGTTCGGCGCCTTCTACGCCGCCACCGACGGCGTCGTCATGGCGCTGGCCGGCTCGCTGCTGCCCGAGGACCTGCGCGCCAGCGGCATGGGCCTCGTCACCGCCGTCGTCGCCGCCTCCCGCCTCTTCGGGGCGCTAGCGTTCGGCGCGCTGTGGACCGTGGGAGGCGTCGACACCGCCGTCATCGTCTTCGCGGCGGTGCTTGCGGTGGCCATCCTTGCCGCCGCCGCGGTGGTGGTGCGCCGTGAGGTGGCACCGCTTGCTGCGTAGCCGCAACGCGCTCGTGGTCCTCGTGGCCGCGCTGTGCGCAATCGGTGGGGCTGTCTACGTCGTGATCGCGGCGCTCGGCGCGCGCGGCGAGCCGCCGGCGGCGACGCTGTCGGGCAGCGCGAAGCCGGCCGCGCGGCTAGGGCCGGTGGCGGCCGGGCCGGCCCCGAAGTCGGTCCTCGTGCGCGCCGTCGACCCGCAGCGGGCGACGCTCGAGGGCCATCTCTACCGCGTCGACCCCGCCAGCGGCGGTCGCCCGAGCGCTCAGAAGGGCCCGGCCTGCCTGCGCTTCTACGAGGCCGGCGGCCACGGGCTGTGCCTGACCGTCGCGCGCTCCGGGGTCGACTTCCGCGCTTTGGTCCTCGACCACGGGAAGGTTTGGCACACCATGACCCTCACGGGCCTGCCCAGTCGGGCTCGGGTGTCGCCGAACGGGCGACTCGGCGCGATGACGACCTTCGTGACCGGCGATTCGTACACCACGCCCGGCCAGTTCTCCACGCGCACGACGATCCTCGACCTCGTCAAGGGCCGGCCGATCGCCGACCTCGAGAAGTTCGCGGTGACCAAGGACGGCACGCGGATCCACAACCCCGACTTCAACTTCTGGGGCGTCACCTTCGCCCGTGACAGCGACGAGTTCTATGCAACGCTGGCCACCGGCGGCCATCGGTACCTGGTCCACGGCCGCGTGAGCCGGCGCGCGGTCGAGGTCGTGCACGACAACGTCGAGTGCCCGTCGCTCTCACCCGACGGCACGCGCATCGCCTACAAGCGCCGCGACGGCAAGCCCTGGAGATGGCGCCTGCACGTCCTCGACCTGCGGACCGGTGCGGACGTGGCCCTGTCCGAGCGCCGTCCGGTCGACGACCAGGCGGAGTGGCTGGACAACCGCCGGCTCCTGTACGGCATCGGCGTGGACGTGTGGGTCGTCCCGGCCGACGGCAGCGGCCGGCCGCAGCGCTTCCTGGCCAACGCCGCCTCCCCCTCGACACAGCGGTGAGCGGCACGCGTAAGCAACGTCTCCTACCGGACGTTGGTTAGGTGATGCTGGCCAAGGGCGTCATCGTCGCTTCCGCCGATCGCACGGCGATCAAGCCTCCGCTCGATCCCAGGCTGGCGGCGCCACTCGTGCCGGTCGCCAACCGGCCGATCCTCTTCCACGCGCTCGAGGCGATGCGCGAGGCCGGCATCGACGAGGTGGCGATCGTTTCGTGCGCGATCACCAGCGACGAGATCCGCGCCGCCGCCGGCGACGGCGGCCGCTGGGGGCTGAGCGTCACCCACCTCCTGGTCGATCGCTCCGATGGGCCCGCGGGGCCGCTGCACGCCGCCCAGGGCTTCGTCGACGACGACCCGTTCATCCTCCAGCGCGGCGACGGCCTGCTCGGTGACGCGCTCTCCTCGTTCGCTCCCTTGCTCGACGAGGAGCGCCCCGACGTCGTGCTGCTCGTCCACCGTCAGCTCGCGCGGCGGCGCCGCGCCGAGCTCGAGAGCCGCCGCCTGCTGCGCGCCGCCAACGTGCATCTCGCACCCGGGATGACCGGCGTCGCTGGCGTGTACCTGTTCGGTGCCGGGGCGCTGCGCGGCGCCCGCGATGCCCTCGGCACCGGCGCTGACGGCATGGGGCTAGCCGACGTCGTGGAGCACGTCTCGCAGAACGGTGGTCGCGTCCATGTGCGCCCCGTCCGCGACTGGCGCCGCTACACGGGAGACCTCCAGGATCTGCTCGAGATGAACCGGATCGCGCTCGAGGAGCTCGAGCGCCAGGTCGACGAGACGGAGGACGGCGGCAACCGCATCCATGGGCGCGTCGCGATCCATCCGACCGCCCACATGGAGTCGAGCGTCATCCGCGGCCCGGTGGTGATCGGCGCAGGGGCGCGGGTCGTCGACGCCTACATCGGTCCGTACACGGCGATCGGCGAGGGCGTGCGCGTCGAGGGGGCCGAGATCGAGCACTCGATCATCCTGGACCGAGCGAGCATCCTGCACATCGGCGGTCGCCTGGAGGCCAGCGTCGTCGGTCGCGACGCCAAGGTCTATCGCGACTTCTCGCTGCCCCGCGCTCTGCGCCTGCAGGTCGGCGACGGCGTCGAAGTTGCGCTGGCTTGACGGCCCGAACCTAGGCAAAATCGCCAAGTCGCAGCTCGGGCAGGGGCCAGGTGTGGTTAGAGTCCTCGCTGTCGACACCCGGCTTCCACGGAACGGACAGGGGGAGGGGGCTGCTGTGTCGGCGCGCTTTCGCACCCGTCAAGGGGGGTGACCAGGAGGGCCATACATGCCCGATCGGCCTGAAGGCGATCACCGTCGTAACCGCAGGTTCCTCGCGCTCTTCGCCGTGCTGGCGTTGGCGGGCTCCGCGACCGCCGCCCCGGCGGCCCCGGCAGCCAGCCGGCCGACCGTCACCGGCTTCTCGTTCTCGCCCGTGACCTTCGCGGCCTCCACGCGCGCTCAGCGCATGACGACGATCCGCTTCACCCTGTCCAAGCGCGCGACGGTCAAGATCGACATGGCGCGCAAGCTCCGCGGCCGTCGCTCGGGCGGCCGCTGCGTCAAGGGCACCCGCAAGCTGGCCAAGCGCCGCGCCTGCACGCGCTACCTCGGCAGGGGCCGGCTCGTCCGCAGCAAGCAGCAGCGCGGGCAGCGTACGGTCGCCTTCAGCGGTCGCATAGCCGGCAAGTCGCTGGCGGCCGGGACCTATCGAGCGACCATCGTCGCGGTGGACGCGGCGGGGCGCCGGAGCGCGCCGAAGACCGCGAGCTTCAGGATCAGCGGCCGGCAGTCCGCCAACAACACCACTCCGCCGCCGAGCCCGGCGCCGGTGGCCGGCGCTCAGCGCAGGCTGATTCGGCCCTGCACGGTCACGCTGCCGAGCGTCGCCGCCGTGGCCGCGAGCGTGGCGTCGGCCGTTCCGGGGACGGTGGTGTGCCTGGCTCCGGGCAGCTACGGCAAGCTGTCGCTCAACGCGAGCCCGCCCGGCGAGGTCGTCGTGCAGCCCGCGGGGAGCGCCACCATCGCCGGGGCGAGCATGGCCGGCTCCAACCTCACGCTGGAGGGCTTCAACGTCGCGGGCGACGAGGTGACGGTCCAGCCCGGGTCCAACCACATGACGGTCCAGTTCAATCGCATCAGCGGCGGCTACTTCGGCGTCCAGGCCGGCCCGACGACGACGACCACGGTCAACGACGTGACGATCCGCGGCAACAAGTTCGTCGGGAATTTCGGCGAGGACGCGATCCGCCTGAACCGCTACCACGACGCCGACGGCGATGGCATCGGCGCGCTGATCGAGGGCAACGAGATCACCGGCGTGGTCGAGGACGGCGCCCACAACGACTGCCTGCAGACCGTGTGGGTGGGAGACCATCTCATCTACCGACGCAACTGGCTGCACGGCAACAACTGCCAGGGCTTCTTCGTCAAGGACCAGGCCTCGCCGATCGACACGATCGTGGTGGAGGACAACCTGATCGTCGACCACAACCTGCCCTGCCAGCCGGACTCGCTGTGCCCGACATGGGTGCTCTCGCCGGTCCAGGTGTTCGGGCCGCTGACCTCCCTGCGGATGGCCAACAACACGGTCTGGACGCCGTTCCGCAACGGTGGCGTTTATGTACGTGGCGACAACTGGGGGAGCTTCCAGTTCGTCAACAACGTGACCTACCGGCTGGAGGCGCCGGACGGCAACGCGCCGTTCGCGAACTACTCCTCGTCGAACAACGTCACGTGCAATCGCGGCGCCTGGCCGGCCACCGGCGTCACGACGCAGTGCTCCTTGCCGTTCCCCAACGTGGCGGCCGACGACTACCGGCTGGGCGGCGGCCGGGGCGTGGACTGGGCGCCTGCCGACCAGCAGTACGGGCCCTGACGTAGTAGGGGGCTAGGTCGTGCTCGGGGCGTCGGCGACGGCGTCCCCGAGCACGAAGGCCCGCAGGCCCTCGTCGGGGTCGAGCACCAAGGCCGCGGCCTCCTTGCGTGAGCGCACGCCCAGCTTTGCGAACGACGAGGCGACGTGGCTCTTGATCGTGCTCTCGGCGAGAAAGAGCCGATCGGCGATCTCGCGGTTGTGCAGGCCCTGGACGACGAGGGCCAGCACCTCGCGCTCGCGATGGGAGAAGGCCGGCCGCACGAGACAGCGGCGCAGCTGCCGGGGAACCGAGACGTGGCCCACGGTCACCGCGCGGACCACCGCGGCGAGCGCGACCTCGAGCTCATCCTCCAGCAGGAAGCCATCGGCGCCCATGTTGAGGATCTCGCGCACGCTCGCGCGCTGGGTCCCGCGAGCCACGACCACGATCCCCGTGTCGCCGGTCTGGCGGCGCAGGCGGCGCAGGGCGCTGGTGCTCTCGACGCGCGAGAGGTCGCAGGCGAAGACGTAGACCTCGGGCTGCCCCGCGGAGGTCAGGACGATGAGCCCATCGGCCTCGAGCGCGCGCGTCACGCGGCGCGCCGTCATGACGTCGTCTGCGACGACTGCGACGCATGGAGCCACGTCCGGGCGTTCGGCGGGAACGGCGTGGAGTGCCGGCAGGGACGTCATCGACGCCTGAGCAACGTTCGGAGCGCCCTCGTCCTTGCGCGGGCGAGGCGCGCAAGCGCGCTGGCGCGCGCATCGTTGTTGGGGCGTGGACACCCGAGTTCTGCTCATCACGCCTGTGCGCAACGAGGCCACGCACATCGTGCGCACCGCGCGCGCGCTGGCCGCCCAGACCCGCCCGCCCGACCTCTGGCTCGCGATCGATGACGGCTCCGACGACGAGACGCCGGCGCTGCTGGCCGCGCTGGCCGCGGAGGTTCCGTTCCTGCGGGTGCTCTCGACCCCGAGCCGCCACACCGAGCCCGGGCCCGATCGACTGGCCCTGGCCGCCGAGGCGCGGGCCTTCAACTTCGCGCTGGGCACCGTGGACGCCCGCGAGTACACCCACATCGGCAAGCTCGACGGCGACATCGAGCTCCCGCCCGACTACTTCGAGCGCCTGCTCGCCACGTTCGCGAGCGAGCCCGAGCTTGGCATCGCCGGCGGAAGCCTGCTCGAGCCCGGGCGCGCGGGCTGGCGGAAGGCTCGCATCCCCGACTACCACGTGCGCGGCGCGCTGAAGCTCTATAGCCGAGCGTGCTTCGAAGCCATCGGCGGGATCGAGGAGCGCCTCGGCTGGGACACGATCGACGAAACCTATGCGCGCATGCGCGGGTTCGTGACCCGGTCGGTCCCCGACGTCACCGCGCTCCATCACCGCCCGATCGGTACCGCCGACGGCGCGCTGCGCGGTCGGGCCCGTCACGGCGAGTGCGCCTACATCCTTCACTACGGCGTTCTGTGGGTGCTGCTGCGCTCGCTGAAGGTCGCCGCCTCCTGGCCGGCGGGACTCTCGGGGCTGGCCTTCGTCTACGGCTACGTCCGTGCGGCCCTCCGCTCGCAGTCGCGCGTCGACGACGACCAGTTCCGGCGCTTCGTCCGTCGCGAGCTGCGGGCTCGGATGCTGGGCGCGTTCAGAAGGGCCGGGCGCCTACCTAGATCTCAAGTAGAGGCTTAGGGACAGTGCGATTGGTCCTTTTTCCCACCTCGGGGCCGCGAACGTCGGCTCTACGTTGCGTCGTTGATACTCCGTGAGAACTCCTAAGCTCGTCATCGCCGTCGTTGCGATCCTCGGCGCCAGCCTCCTTGGCGTCACGCCTGCGCTTGCGCAGCAGGATCTCTGCCCAAGCGACAACCCCGTCATCCAGGAGAACAACTGCTCCGGCGCGGGGTCGGCTGGCTGGCAGATCACAAACTTCAACGACAACGTCGCCGGGTTCGCCACCAAGACGAGCTTCAACATGGGCGAGAACGTGCCGCTGAAGATCGGCCGCGCGAGCATCTCGGCGCCGGGGTCGGTGAACATCGACGTCTACCGGCTCGGCTACTACGACAACAACGGTGGCCGGCTGATGACGGCGGCGTCGCACGCCTCCGTCGCGGTCAACAACACCTTCGCCCAGTGCGGCGCCACGGACACCGTGACCGGCCGCAAGAGCTGCGCGGGCTGGGCCGTGACCTACACGATCCCGGGAGCCGCGCTCGGCGCGTCGGGCGAGTACATCGCCAAGATCACCGATCCGGTCGGCGGCGGCCAGAACGCGATCTTCTTCACCCTCCGCGACGACGCGGCCGCGCCGAAGGCCGACGTCCTCTTCGCTGTGCCTACCGCGACGTACGAGGCCTACAACGACTGGGGCGGCAAGTCGCTGTACTTCGACAGCCAGGGTGGCCCGGACACGATCTCCGGCAGCAACCGCGCGGTGAAGGTGTCCTTCGACCGACCGCTGGCGGACCCGCGGCGCAACAACACCTTCTTCGGGCCGGACTTCTACATGGTCCAGTGGCTCGAGAAGGAGGGCTACGACGTCTCCTACACCGACGACGTCGCCATCCATCAGAACCCGTCCCAGCTGCTCGGCCACAAGGTCGACCTGGTCTCCGGCCACAGCGAGTACTGGTCGCTCGAGCAGTTCAACGGCTACCTCGCCGCGCGCAACGCCGGGGTGAACCTCGCCGCCTTCAGCTCCAACACGTCCTTCTGGAAGGTGCGCTACGAGGACAATGGACGCACCCTCGTCTGTTACAAGACCGTCCAGGGCTCCGGCTCGGACGGCAGCGGCGAGGACGGCGCCAACGACTGGGGCCCCGATGGGATCGAGCACACCGCCGACGACGCGCTCGGCGCCGATGGCATCGCCGGCACGGCCGACGACCACCCCGAGAACTCGACCACGACCTTCCGCGACAACGGCGCGCCCAACGGCGATCCGAACGCCCCGCCCGGCGGCCGCGTGGGCCCCGACAAGCCCGAGAACCAGCTCTGGGGCAACATGTACTACGGCGCGGAGCTCTCGGCGGGCGCGTTCCCGCTGCAGATCCCGGCCACCAACGCCCAGAGCCAGTACGCGGGTGACCGCATCTGGCGCAACACGGGGATCGCCACCGGCTCGACCACCACGATCGGCACCAATCTCGTGGGCTGGGAGTGGGACGCGATCCCGACGCAGGCGCAGTACCTCTCGCGCCAGCCGGCCGGCGTCAAGCCACTCACGAACTCCTCGATCCCCCTCGGCCAGAACGTCGACTGGCTCCAGGATGAGGGCCGGATCTACAGCAAGACCAACCCACCGGGTCAGTGCGCCTGCGCCCAGGCCGTGAAGTACACGGCCGCCAGCGGCGCGCTCGTGTTCAGCGCGGGCACCAACGACTGGGCCAACGCGCTGGCGCCGAATCCCGACACGCGGATCATCCAGGCCACCTACAACATCTTCTCGGACATGGGCATCCAGCCCGGCACGCCGATCGGCGTCACCCTGGATCCGCCCTCCGGTCCGCAGCCGCCCACCGCCTCGTTCACGATCTCGCCCAACCCGGCGCAGAGCGGCCAGACGGTGACGTTCGACGCGTCGGCCTCGAGCGATCCCGACGGGCCGATCACCAAGTACGAGTGGGACCTCGACGGCAACGGCACCTACGAGACCGACACGGGCACCACCGCGACGACGACGCACACCTACAGCAGCGTCGGCGTGATCACGGTCCGCCTGCGCGTCACCGACGGCCAGGGCGTTCGCAGCACGACCAACCGGGCGCTCTCGATCGACAACAGCGCCAGCGGCAGCTATCCGTCGCGCGTGCTGGGGACCAACGGCCTCGTCAGCTACTGGCGCATGGGCGACACCACCGGGACGACGCTGGTCGACGCCACCGGCACCAGCAGCGCGACCACCACCGGCGGCCCGACGCTCGGCGCCCCGGGGGCCCTCAGCGGCGACAGCGACGGCTCGGTGTCCTTCGACGGCATCAACGACGCCGCCACCGCGAACGTCAACCTGTCGAGCACCAGCAGCCTGACGGTCGAGTTCTGGATGAAGTGGAACGCCTGGGCCACCGACGACGACCTGGCCATGGAGTTCACGTCGAACTTCAACTCCAACTCGGGCGGTTTCCTGATCGATCCGAACGCGCCGCAGCAGAACGGTCAGTTCGGCGTCGCCATCGGCAGCGGCGGCTCGCGCAACAACGTGTACTTCCCGCACCCAAGCGCCGGGCAATGGCACCACTACGCCTTCGTGTTCGACACCACGGCGCCGGCCGCAAGCCAGATCACCCCGTACGTGGACGGTCAGGCCGTCGCCTACACCAAGACCGCCTCGGGCACGGGCGCGGGCTCCTTCGCCAACTCGCAGTTGTACTTCATGTCGCGCGGCGCGGCCTCGCTCTTCGGCGCCGGCAGCCTCGACGAAGTGGCGATCTACAACCGCGCCCTGAACGCGGCCACCATCGCCAACCACGTCGCGGGCAACCAGCGGCCGCCTGTCGCCTCGTTCACCTCGTCGCCCGATCCGGCGGCGGTGGGCCAGCCGGTCACGTTCGACGCCTCGGCGTCCAGCGCCCCGAGTGGCACGATCACCAAGTACGAGTGGGACCTCGACGGCAACGGCACCTACGAGACCGACGCCGGCACGACGCCGACGGTCACCCACACGTACTCCGCGGGCGGCACCGTGAACGTCAAGCTGCGCGTGACCGACAGCGGTGGCACGACCGCCACGACGACCGTCCCCATCACGATCGAGGCGCCGGGCACGGGGTCCTACTCCCAGCGCGTCCAGAACACGGCCGGCCTGCAGAACTACTGGCGCATGGGCGAAGCGTCCGGCACGACGCTGGCCGACAGCAAGGGCACCTCCGACGCCACCATCAGCGGCGGACCGGCGCTCGGCGCGCCCGGCGCGCTCGCCGGCGACAGCAACACCGCGGTCAGCTTCAACGGCACCTCGAGCGCCGCGACCGCCAACCTCGACCTCTCCGCGGCAAGCAAGCTCACGGTCGAGTTCTGGCTGAACTGGGACGCCTACGCCAACAACGACGCCCTGGCCATGGAGTTCACCTCGAACTTCAACGGCAACTCGGGTGGCTTCCTCGTCGACCCCAACGCGCCCGAGCAGGGCGGCAAGTTCGGCGTCGCGATCGGCAGCGGCCTGGCCCGCAACAACGTCTACTTCGACCGTCCGACCGCGGGCGCGTGGCACCACTACGCCTTCGTGATCGACACCACGGCGCTGCCGGACAACCAGATCATCCCGTACGTCGACGGCAAGCCGGTCGCCTTCACGAAGACCGCTTCGGGTACGGGCGCGGGGAACTTCGCCAACTCGCAGCTGTACTTCATGTCGCGGGCCGCCAGCGCGCTGTTCGGTGCCGGCGACCTCGACGAGGTCGCGATCTACAACCGCGCCCTGTCGGCGGCCACGGTCGCCGGACACTTCGCGGGCAACCAGCAGGGTCCGACCGCCTCGTTCACGGCGAACCCGAACCCGGCGCAGACCGGCCAGACGGTGAGCTTCGACGCCTCCGCGTCGAGCGATCCGGACGGCACGATCGCCAAGTTCGAGTGGGACCTCGACGGCAACGGCACCTACGAGACCAACACCGCCACCACCGCGACGACCACGCACGCGTACACGACGGCCGGCAACGTCACGGTCGGCCTGCGCGTCACGGACAACGACGGCAACACCACGACCACGACGCGCTCGCTGACCATCGAGGACTTCGCGTCGGGCTCCTACACGAGCCGCGTGCAGGCCACCGCCGGGCTGACGAACTACTGGCGCATGGGCGATCAGACCGGGACGACGCTGACGGACGCTCGCGGTTCGGCGAATGCCACCACCGTCGGCAGCCCGACGCTTGGCGCTACGGGCGCGCTCTCCGGCGACACCGACACAGCGGTCAGCTTCAACGGCACCACCGACGCCGCGTCGGCCAACCTGAACCTCTCGGGCACGAGCAAGCTCACGGTCGAGTTCTGGCTGAACTGGGCTGCGTTCTCCGACAACGACGACCTGGCCATGGAGTTCACCTCGAACTTCAACCAGAACGCCGGCGGCTTCCTGGTCGATCCCAACGCGCCCGAGCAGGGCGGCAAGTTCGCCGTGGCGATCGGCAACGGCGACGCCCGCAACAACGTCTACTTCGACCGTCCGACCGCGGGCGCGTGGCACCACTACGCCTTCGTGATCGACACGAGCGCGCCGGCGGCGAACCAGATCATCCCGTACGTCGACGGCGACGCGGTCGCCTTCACGAAGACCGCTTCGGGTACGGGCGCGGGGAACTTCGCCAACTCGCAGCTGTACTTCATGTCGCGAGGTGCCAGCGCGCTGTTCGGCGCCGGCGTCCTCGACGAGGTCGCGATCTACAACCGCGCGCTCTCGGCCACCACCATCAGCGACCACTACGACGGGAACACCCCCCAGGGCACCCAACCGCCCACCGCGTCGTTCACGGCGAGCCCGGCCTCGCCGCAGACGGGCCAGACCGTGACGTTCGACGCCTCCGCGTCGAGCGATCCCGACGGCACGGTGGCCAAGTACGAGTGGGACCTCGACGGCAACGGCTCCTACGAGACCAACACCAACGCCACTCCGACGGTCACGCGCACCTACCCCAGCTCGGGCCCGGTCGACGTGCACCTGCGGGTTACCGACAACGTCGGTGCGCGGGGGACCTCGACGCGGACCGTGACCATCACCAACCACCCGCCGGCGGCCTCCTTCACGGCGGCGCCCAACCCGGCGACGGCCGGCCAGGCCGTGACGTTCGACGGCTCCGCCTCGAGCGATCCCGACGGCACCGTGGCCAAGTACGAGTGGGACCTCGACGGCAACGGCACCTACGAGACCGACACCGGGGCCACCGCGACGGCCACGCGCACCTACGCGAGCTCGGCGAACGTCGTCGTCGGCCTGCGCGTGACCGACAACCAGGGTGGGACCGACACGACCACACGGACGCTGACCTTCACCAACCAGTCGCCGAACGCATCGTTCACGGCCACGCCGAGCACGGTGGCGACCGGCACGGCGGTCAGCTTCAACGCCTCGGCCTCCAGCGATCCGGACGGCACCGTGGCCAAGTACGAGTGGGACCTCGACGGCAACGGCAGCTACGAGACCGACACCGGCACGACGGCGACCGCGACGCGGACCTACGCGAGCGCCGGCAGCGTGGTGGTCGGCCTGCGCGTGACCGACGACCGGGGCGGCACGGGGACGACGACCAGGACCGTGACCGTCACCAACCGCAACCCGACGGCGTCGTTCACGGTCAGCCCCAACCCGGCGGCGACCCGCCAGAACGTGACGCTCAACGCGACGGCGTCGAGCGATCCCGATGGCGCGATCGCCAAGTACGAGTGGGACCTCGACGGCAACGGCACCTACGAGACCGACGCGGGGACGGCGGCCACGATCACGCGCACGTTCTCCACGCCGGGCGCGCAGACCATCGGCCTGCGCGTGACCGACAACAACGGCGGGACGGCGACGACGACTCGGCCCCTGACGGTCAACAGCGCGTACCGCGCGGCGATCCTCGCCACGGCGGGCATCAGCGACTACTGGCGCCTCGACGACGCCTCGACGACCGCCGTGGACGCCAACGGGGGCAACAACAACGGCTCGAACAGCAACAACGGCACGTACGTCAACGGCCCGGTCGCGACCGCCGGCCTCCTCGCGGGCGACACGAACAACGGGCGTGCCTTCGACGGCGTCAACGACTACGTCGACTTCTCGCCGACTCCATTCGGGACGCCGACCCAGCTGTCGGCCGAGGCCTGGGTGCGCACCGCGGCCGCGAAGACGGCGGGCGGATACCACTTCCTGGTCACCGACTCGAGCAGTGAGACCAGCGGGACCACGCTCTCGCTGAGCAACGGCTTCAGCCTGGCCATCGACTCCACCAACCACGCCGTCTTCAGCGGGGCGCGCACCAACGTCCTGACCACGACGCGCGCGACGGCCACGAGCTCGGTGACCCTGGCGCCGAACACGATCCATCACGTGGTCGGCACGTACGACGGGACCACGCTGCGGGTCTACGTCGACGGCGTGCAGGCCGGCACGGCCACGCTGGCCGGCGGACTCACCTGGTCGGGCTCGCGCGACCTGCGCCTGGGCCGGCCGGTCAACTCGGCGAGCGCCAGCTTCCTCTTGCAGGGCACGCTCGACGAGGTCGCGCTCTACACGCAGGCGCTGCCGGCCGCCACGGTCCTCGCGCACTACAACGCCGGCAAGCCCTAGTACTCGCAAGCGCCGGCACCGGCGAGCCGTTGGTCCTACGTGAGCGCGAACAACGCCATTCTGACCACGCCTCGAGGACGCGCAGGGGAGCGCACCGGCCCACGGGCCGGTGCGCTCGTGCGCTCGGCCGATGCCCAGGCGCTGACCGTCCTCTTGATCCTCTTCTCGGCGCTGGCGGCCTTCAGCTGGCGCAAGTGGGGCACGCCTGAGATCGACGCCGGCGCCGAGCTGACGACGGCGGCCCAGGCCGCGCACGGGCACCTGCCCTACGCCGACGTCCGCTACTTCTACGGCCCCCTCGGCATCTACGCATTGGCGGCCGCCATGAAGCTCTTCGGCGCGACGCTGACCGTCGCGTTCGCGATGGGCCTGGCCATCAGCCTGGCCATCGCCGTCGCCTTCTACGCGCTCGCGCGCCAGCTCCTCAGCCCGGCCTTCGCAGCCGCCTCGACGGCGGTCGTGCTGGCGATCGGCTTCTCGGGCACGCAGTTCAACTTCGTCCTTCCGCACACCAACTCGGCCACGTTCGGCCTGCTCCTGCTGCTCCTCGCGCTGCTTGCGGTGGCCCGTCAGCGCCCGCTGCTGGCCGGTGTCGCCGCGGGGCTGTGCGTGCTCACGCGCGTCGAGTTCGCCGCCGCGGCCGGGCTCGTGGTGGCGGCGTGGCTCGTCGGCGCCTGGCGCGCCGAGGGGCGCCGCGAGGCGCTCCGCCTGGCAAGGGTGCTCGTGCCGCCCGCGGTGGTCATTCCCGTCGTGGCGCTCGGCGCCCTCGCGGCGTCGGTGGGAGCGAGCCGACTGCTGTGGGAGAACCTGTGGCCCGTCGACTTCCTGCGCGTCGCGGGCTTCCGCGCCTACCGCGAGTGGACGCCGTTCGACGCGGCGAGCGTGGCCTCGTCGCTCGCGCGTGGCGCGATCTACGGCGCGCTGCTCGCCGGCTTCGTGGCCAGCGCGCTCCGTGTGCGCCGCCTCGGCGGACCGCCGCGCCTGCGTGGCCTGTGGCCGCTGGCCGCGGCGGTGGGCGCCGTCGGCGCCCTGCTCGGCGCATGGCATGTCGTCGGGATCTTCCCCGCCGCCGAGTCGGCGGTGCAGGAGGAGACGCGCCAGCTGCTCATCGGGATGAGCTGGTTGCCGATGCTCTCGCTCGTGGCCGCCGTGGCCGTCGCGTACCGGTTCGTGCGGCGCCTCGACCCCGTGTCCGGTTCGTGGCCGCTCGATCTCGCCGTGGCCGCGGCGGCGCTCATGCTCACTTCGCGCGCCTACGACGAGTTCACCATGAGCTCGGCGGCGCCGTACTACGCCGCGCCCGCCGTGCTCATCCTCGGCCTCCTGCACCAGCGCCTGGCCGAGCGCTGGCCGGCGATCCGGCTGCCCGTCCTCGGGGCACTCGTGGCCGTGGCCGCGGGCATCGCCGTCTACGTGCACTTCGGCCTGTACGCCGACAAAACCATGGTGGTGCACACCGCCGCGGGCAACTACGTCGGCGACGACGCCAGCGCGGCGACCCAGCAGCGGATGCTCGACTACCTGCGCCGCCACACGGCGCCCGGCGACGCCATCCTCGCCCTTCCCGCCGACGGCGGCACCGACTTCCTCGCCGCGCGCTCGCCCGCGCTCTACGAGGTCATGTTCCTGCCCGGGCTGCTGGACTCGCGCGTCGACGAGCGGCAGGCCATCGCGCGCCTGCAGCGCGAGAACGTCCGCTACGCCGTCGTGAGCAACCGCGACACGTCGGCGTTCGACGTCGGCGCGTTCGGCATCGGCTACAACCGCCTGCTGGGCGACTACCTGCGCTCCGGGCGGCTCGTCGCCACGTTCGGCGACCTGGCCGCGAAGCCCGGGGGCGGCTCGCCCTCCCGCGGCTACCGCGTGTACGCGCTGCCGGCCTAGGCGAGCGCCAGCGCGACGATGCGCTCCTGGCGGCTGCGCCAGGAGTTGGCCCGGGCGAACTGGCGACGCTCGGCCTCGGTGGCCGGACCAAGCGCGAGCGCCTGCGCGATCCCGTCCGAGAGCTCGGGGGCGATGACGACGCGCGGCGAGACGTCTCGGATGGGCGGGAGGTCGAGCGCGGCGACGGGACGCCCGCCGGCCAAGTACTCGTAGAGCTTCAGCGGGCTCATCGCCTCGGTCAGCGAGTTGCGCACGTGCGGGATCAGGCAGGCGTCGGCGGCGCTCACGAGGCTGACGATCTCCGCGCGCGACACCGCTCCGTGGAAGTGGACGTTGGGCTCGCGGCGCAGCCCGACGAAATGGGCGTCGTCGAGGAGAGGGCCCACGACCGTGATCGAGGCCGCGGGGAACGCGCGCGCGGCGCGGGCGAGCTGATCGACGTCGATCCTCGAGTCGAGGCTTCCGACGTACAGCACGCGTGGCTCGGGCCGCTGCGCGAACCACTCCGGCGCCGGCTGCGGAGACAGCCACTCGTCGGGGTCGACGCCGTTGGATACCACCGCATGCGCCCCGCGGGGCGCGATCTTCTCGATGATCGCGTCCGACACGCCGACCACGCGATGCCCGCGCGCGCTCGTCCGTCGATAGGCCTCCTCGTACGCCGGCCACCAGGGCCTCAGCGGTGGGGAGGAGGCCCAGTCGTCGTAGACGTAGTAGGTCATCGAGTCGACCCATTCGAGGTGGGCGAAGCCCGGTACGAGCGGGTGCGTGGTGATGAGCGCCGGTCGCTCGAGGCCGTGCCGCTCGGCGGCGCGGCGCACGCTGCGCCCCCACGCGCCGAAGGTCCGCTCGAGGGCCCGTGCGCCGCGCGGATCGCTCCGCCGCAGGCGCACCGGGCTGTGCAGCGTCACGTCGGAGGTGGCCGGGAAGGGCGGCGGCGGCCGGAGCGTGTCCTTGACGAGCTTGATGGGGAGGCTGCGGGACGTCTCGACCACCATGAGGCGCCGCACGCGCGGGTGGTCCATCAGCGTCTCGACGAGGCGGTCCTCCGAGAAGCACATCCCGCGATCGACCGCCGTTCGCCACGTCGCGTAGGCGAAGGCGAAGATGACGTCGCGCGGTGCCGCGGCCACGGCAGTCACCGACGCTGCGACGGCCCGGCCAGCGTGGAGGAGTCGATGGCCGCGAGCGGCGGCTGGCGAAACGGCGGCGCCTCGCGCCCGACGAGCGTGCGCAGCGCGCGCGTCGAGGCGGCGCGGCGCTCGGGACCGCCGCCGCGGCCGGCCGGCAGCGCGGCCCGCAGCACGTGGCGCGCGGCGATCGCGCCCAGGTAGGCGTAGCGATGGGGTCGCGAGAAGTGCTTCTCCGCGTACACCCGTCGCGCGAAGACCTCCTGGGCGACGAGCGCCGGCTTGATGCCGGCCTTGCCTGCGTGATGCACGATCGTCATGGCCGGCGAGTGCACGACCTTCCAGCCGCCGCGCTTGACGCGCAGGCACAGGTCGGGCTCGTCGGAGAAGAGGAAGAGGCGCTCGTCGAGCAGGCCGGCGCCGAGCAGCGCCTCGCGGCGGATGAGCATGAACGCGCCCGTCACCCAGTCGCACTCGAGCTCGGACTCGTACTTGCGCAGGTCGAGCTCACGCTCGCCCAGACCCGCTGGCCGCAGCGGCCAGCTCTCGGCGGTGAAAGCCTCGGCCAGCGCGCGGCGGGCGCTCGGAAAGCGGCGCACGGTCGGGTAGAGCGAGAGCTCGCCGTCGAGCTGCTTGACCCCCAGCAGGCCGATCTCGGGCCGGCGGTCGAGCATCTCGACGAGCTCGCCGAACGCGCCCTGCAGGATCTCGGTGTCGGGGTTCAGGCAGAGCGCGTAGCGCGCGGTGCACGTCATCAGCGCGCGGTTGTTCGCGTGGGCGAACCCGCGGTTGGCGCAGCTGACGACGCGCGCCTTCGGAAAGCAACGCTCGACCAGCTCGCGTGTGCCGTCCTTCGACTCGTTGTCGACGACAACGACGTCGAGGCGCGCGGAGCCGGCCTGCGCGTACACGCTCTTCAGGCAGGCTTCGAGCCAGTGCGCCTCGTTCGTCGAGACAACGACGATCGACAGGTCGTGTTGCGTGGCGTCCATTCCTACTCCCTAATCGGCAGCAAGCCGACGCGGGCGCAGTGGCGCGACCGGCGCCATCGACGGCGCCGCGGCGACCGCGGGGCTGGGAGCAGTATCGGCTTGTGCCGACACCACCACGAGCCCGCCGATGAACATGATCAGGTAGGGCAACTGCGGCAACGCGAACACGTCGAGGAGGCTGCTGCCGACAACGAGCGATGCGATGGCGGCGGCGGCGGCGATCGCGGGACCTGCCCGCTTGGGATCTTGGGAGCGCGTCATCCGATGGGCGAGCAGCAGGATCGAGCCGAAGATGGCCAGGTAGGACAGCACGCCGAGGATGCCCACGCCGATGATCGTCGTCAGGTACTGGTTGTCGAGGATCCGGTACTTCTTCTGGTCGTAGCTCTCGTAGCCGCGTCCAAGGATCGGATGCTGGATGAAGTCGGGCTTGATCGCGGGGTAGTCGCTCTGGCGGTCCTTGGTGCTCATGACGCCGAAGAGGTTGCCGGGCTTGAGCTGGTCGCTGACGCCACCGAGCGCTCCGGGCGCGACGAGGTGCACCATGACGAGGAGGCCGACGCCGATCGGCAGCAGGCGGCGAGCCGCGCTGGGCCGGTAGGCGAGCAGGATCATCATGCCGAAGGCGGGCGCGACGACGCTGGTCTTGCGCTGCGTGCCGAAGGCGGCGGCGATCATCAGGATCGTGGCGAGGGCGTAGAGGATCTTCGTCCGGCGCTCCGTGCTGCTGAGGAACCCCATCAGGGCGAACGGCAGCGAGAGCGACATCATCATCGCGACGGCGAGCGGGTGGATCGTCGGACCGATGATGGACTTGCGCCCGATGGAGTCGATGGCCCCGAGCTCGCCCGGCCTGACCGTGGGCACGAGATGCTCGCTCCACGTGAAGAAGGCGTTGTAGCCCGTGCGGTATTCGACGAGCGCTCCGATCGCCGTGACCGAGGCGAGCGACACCATGAGGATGGTGAGGTAGCGCACCTCGGCGGGCTTGACGCTCGAGGCGACGATCACGAACAGCAGGACGTAGGAGAACAGCAGCGCGAGCTTGCGCATCGGGAGGTTCATCTCGTTGAGGCGGACGATCGTCGCGTCGTTGAGGATGAGGCTGACCATCGCGATGATCACGAAGGCCAGCAGCGCCCAGTGGACGGGGCTGAGGCGCAGGCGACTGACGGCGTTCTTGCCCATCAGCGACAGGACCCACAGCCCCGCCATGCCGATGAGGATGGGCCTGTCGAGCTTGGCGTCGAGCGGCAGCGAGACCGGCAGCGTGATGCTGTCGAATGGGACCAGCCACACCATCGTCAGGAAGCCCGCCAGCGCCCAGGGCATGGCGCGCTGGGTATGCGGCCAGACGTCGGTGTCGACCGGCGATGGCGCCGGCGGGCTCATCCGCGCAGGTATTCGGCGCGCGACCAGCGCGCGCGCTGCGCGTCGTCCGCCTCGCCGTGCTCGCCCACCTCGGGCCGGATCGGCGCGGCGGCGGCGAGGTCCTCGACGGGCGCGGCGGCGGCGGCCTTGAGCGCGCGGCGCTGCTCCTGGACGCGGAGGAACGCGGCGAGGAAGAAGCACTGGATCCCGAACACGGCGATGAAGGCCAGGATCATCATCAGCTTGTTGGCGCCGCCACCCACGAGGCCGCCCTCGGGCGCTCCGAGCTGGCGGACGACGACCTGGACGTCCGAGCCCAGCGCGCCCTTCGTCGTGCCGGTCGTGCCCTTGCCGGCTGCGGCCGCGGCGCGCTGGGCCGCGAGGGCGGGCGCGCTGTCGGACTCGAGGTGGGCGACGTACTTCTGGAGAGTGGCGAATGAGCTCTTGGCGAGCTCGAGCGCCGAGCCGGCCGACGGCCCCGTCGCATAGACGGTGATGATCGGCACGCCGTCCTGAGCCGCGAAGACCAGCCGGTAGGTCTTGCTTTCGTCCACGAGGTCCTTGGCGCGCGACTCCGCCGGCTGCTGCTGGTAGTTCTTGATCCCCGTGCCCTCGCTGAAGGGCCCGCGCGCCGTGATCAGGCGCGAAGGAATGCCGGTGGCGCGCGAGATCTGAGCGACGGCGTCCCGGCTGGAGAGGTACTGCGCGTACACCGTCGCGCGTGAGCCGAGGGCGGCGATCTGGTCGGTGCCCGCGCCCGCGACGAGCGTCGACGGGTTCGAGTCGACCAGGATCTGGCTTGTAGCGGCGCCCACCGCGAGCATGCGCGGCTTCATCGACGGCACCTTGTACGACGTCGCGATGGCGGCGCCGGTGGCAAGGACGATCATCACGACCGCAAGCAGCTTGCGGCGCCAAATCGCGCTGAGCAGTCCTAGAAGATCCATCCGGTTCGTTCCTCAGTCCCTTGCTGGCGAGTAGCTGACCTATCCAACGGGTGGGGGTCGCTCGAACTTGCTCGCCTCGTTGCTGTTCAGGTGCGGTTCAGGAACGGCGGTGCGCGCTGGACGGTCGGAAGCGCGCGTGGTCGCGCTGCGTTCCTCAGTGACATGAGCGACTCGCCCAGCCCACCGCCCGAGGCCATGGACAGCGCCCTGCGGGACGCCGCCGTGACAGGCGTCCGCTGGCTGGCGGCCGCCCGCGTGGTCTCCGACGGGCTGCAGTTCGTGGCCGCTGTCGCCCTCGCGCGGCTCATCGCTCCCGCGGAATTCGGCAACGCCGCGGTGGCGCTGATCTTCGTGCCGCTGTCGGTGATCCTCACCTACGAGGGCTTCGGCAGCGCGCTCGTGCAGCGCCGCGAGGTCGATCGCGCCCACCTCGAGGCCGCGACGCTGATCAGCTGCGCGGCGGGCGTCGCCTTCACCGTCCTCACCTTCCTCCTCGCGCCGGTGGTGGCCGGTCCACTGCTGAGCGACGAGATCGCCAGGCTCATCCAGCTCATCTCGCCGGTCTTCGCTCTGGCGGCCGTCGCCACCGTGTCACGCGCGCAGCTCTCCCGGCGCCTGGACTTCCGCACCATCGGCCTGATCGAGACCATGGGCATGGTCCTCGGGGCCTTCTCGTCCGTCGGCTTCGCGCTCGCAGGGCTCGACGCCGAGGCCATCGTCCTGGGCGGCGTCGTGTCCACCGCCCTCGCATCGGGCATGCTGCTGGTGGCGGCGCCGCCCGTGCGGCCGCGCTGGCACGCACGCGAGCTGGCGCACATCACGCGCTTCGGGGCGCCCGCCTCGGGCGCGGGCGTGCTGTACGTGGCCATCACCAACGTCGACTACGCCGTCCTGGCGGCGCGGCTGAGCTCCACGCAGGTGGGCCTCTACTGGCGCGCCTTCCAGCTCGGCGTCTCCTATCAGGACAAGATCAGCGGCATCATGCTCCGCCTCGCCTTTCCCATCTACTCGCGCACGCGCGACATGTCCGAGATGAAGCGCCTGCACGAGCGCGCGACGCGCATCCACGGGGCCATCGTCGTGCCGCTGCTCGCCGTGCTCATCGTCACGGCTCCCGAGGTGGTCCCGACGCTCTTCGGCGCGGCGTGGTCGCCGGCCGTGGCGCCGGCGCAGGTCCTCGCCGTCGCGGGGATGATCGCCGCGGTCCTCACGGGCTATCCGCAGGTCATGCTCGCCGCTGGGCGGCCGCGCGCGCTCATGGCCTTCAACTCCTGCGTCCTCGTCGTCTACGGCTTCGCGGTGTTCGCCACGGCGCGGCACGGACTGGTGGCGGTCGCCGTGGCCGTGGTGCTGGTCCACGTGGCGATGCTGGCCGCCGTCTACCTCGTCCTCTTCCGCGCCGTGCTGGGCATGCCTGTAGGGAGGCTCGCCACGGACCTTGCGCCGGCGGTCGTCGGCAGCGCGCTCGTGATCCTCGTCGGCCTCCCCATCGCGGGCGCGCTGCGAAACGTCGGCGCCAGCGCGTTCGTGGTCGTCCCCGCGGTCGGACTCGCCGGTGCCGTCGTGCACCTGGCCTCCCTGCGGTCGCTGTTCCCCGCGGTCTGGGCCGACGTGCTCTCGCTCTTCCGGCGCCTGGTGCCTCGGCGCCGGCGCGTCGGCGGCCCGGCTCTGTCGTCGAGCGCGAGCTGACGCTCCAACGATCTTGCGCGCGGGCGGGAAGTTCGGCGGCGCTCGCCCCGTTGATCGGATGATGCGCAGCAATCAAGACTCACTCCGCTCCAAGCACGCCCAGGCCGGCATGGCCATGGCCGGCGCCACATTCGCGATGGCCTCGGCGTCCGCCATCCAGGCAGCGCTCTACCTGCACTCCTTCGGGATCGACGGGCGCACCGACGGCTTCTTCGTGGCGTTCGCTCTCTACACGGTCTTCGGCGTCTTCAGCCAGAGCATCCGCGTGACCTCGGCCCCGCTGCTCGTGGGCGCGGATCGCACGCTCTCGATCCGCGAGTTCGCCGCCACGCTGGCACTGATCGCGGTGCCCGTCGCCATCGTCACCATGCCGCTGGCTCATCCACTCGCGCTCCTGCTGGCCCCGGGTCTGAGCGAAGCCGATCGCGCCATCACCCAGAGCGCCCTGCCGATCCTCGGCGGCGCGATGATCCTGCAGCTCTGGGCCGCCGGCGCGGCCACCGTGCTCGCGGTCCGCGACCGGTTCAAGGCGGTCGCCCTCGCGTACATCGTCGGCGCCGGTGCAGGCCTGGTCTCGTATCTCGTCGTCTCCGGCAGCGCTCACGAGCTCTCGATGGCATGGTCGATGCTCACGATGGCGGCTGTGACCTGCGCGCTGATGGTGGCCGGCCTGCGCAGTGGGGCCCTCGCCGAACAGGTCCCCGACGCACGCCTGCGCCTCGGGCGCCTGTTCGCCAACTCCGTCTCGATCCTGGGGCGCACCGCGGTCTACCTCGCGTTCAACGCCCTCTACCTCATCACGCTGGCCTTCACGAGCAGATTCGAGCCCGGCGATGCCACCGTCCTCTCCTACGCGTACCTGTTCGCGAGCTACCTCGTGGCGGGCACTGCGTTCGCGCTGGGCATGTCGCGCATCGCGGACATGCGCCGAGGCGCGCTGGCCGACTGGCGCGCCGTCCTGGCCGACACCGTGCCCCACGGCTTCCGCTACTCGATGCTGCTCGTCGCTCCGGCGCTGGCCGGCCTCGTCACGGCGGGCGCATCGCTGATCGGCGACGTCTTCACCGCAAGCCTGACCCACCAGGACGTCCGCACGCTGCGCCTGTTCGCGGCGCTCCTCGCCGCCTGGACGGTCGCGGCGCTCCTGGTGAACCTCCTGCTGCCCGCGATGTTCGCGCTCGGCCGTGCCTGGCTGGTGAACGCCCTGGCCCTGCCCCTCATCGGGCTGCACGTGGCCGCCACGGCGCTCGGCGGCGCCCTGGCCGGCGCGGAGGGCGTCGTCGGCGGAGCCTTCGTCGCGCCCCTCTGCTTCGCCGCCATCCTGCTCTACATCGGCGCCGGCGACGTCCGCGGCCACCTGGCCCGGGAGCTAGCGCGCGACGGGCTGCGCTTCGCGGTCCTCGCCGCCGTGGCCTTCGGCCTCGGCGCGCTCATCGGGACCTCCGTCGCGGACGGCCTCCTCGGCGCCGTGGTCTCCGGCGCCTGCGGAACGCTGCTCTACGGCCTCCTGGCCCCCGCCGCAGCGCCACAGCAGGTCCGCCTGATCACGCGCTCCCTGCGCCGCGCGGCGCCGCCCGCGTCGAACCCGGCCGGCTCACCCGCGGCCAACGCCGCGTCGTAAGCGCCGCCCGCGTTGACCCCGGTCGGGTCGCGATCGGCAGGCTGGGCCGATGCCAGCCTGCGCGCGGCGGCTGCGCGACCTACGCGCGCTCGTGGCGCACCGTCTGCTGCAAGCCGAAGCCTCTGCGTAGTAGTCGTGCGGCGTCCTGGCGGGAACCCCTGCCCTTCGACGAGTAGCCCACCGATTTCTCCAGCTTCTCCGGCGACGACGCCTGGCGATCCCCGCTGCGCTTGATGACAGTCCGAAGTCGCGCGGGCGGGCCAGGAGGGCTGCGCCGACCTCCTGCGAGCTCACGGCCCTGTTGCTGGCGCTCCGGTGCATGTCCTGGACGAGGCCCTCGACGAACTCATCGAGGTGCCTTGGAGCGAACTCGCGCACCGCCGCCTTGCGAATCGCGCGCCGGATCGAACGCCAGCTGAAGTCGATGACATCTCCATCGAGCTTGCGGACCTGCAGGGCAACGAGGTGTTCCGCACGGAGCGCTAGCGAGACCAGGAGTTCCATGGCGGTCCGGGCGGAGCATCTCCGTCCGGACCCCTCGGATCGCGCTGCTGCGATGACCCGCCCGGTCCCGCGGCGGCGTCAGCCGGCGTAGCGGTACAGCGCCGCGCCGACGAGCCGGCCCACGACGGGCGGGCTGCGGCGGATCAGCGGCGCGACCTTGTGAGCCAGGCCCATGCCCTGGGCCGCCTCGCGGTGGCCGTCGGCCAGCTGGTGGTACTCGAGGGTGCGCTCCTCGGCGCCCCACGACAGCTTGAACTCGCGCAGGCTCTCGTGGCCGATGTCGGTGCGACCCATGTCGAGCGTGTGCATGCCCGCCTCGCAGCCCCAGCGGATCGCCTCGAGGAACAGCAGGTTGTTCGGCCGCTTGCCCAGGGCCGAGGCATCGGAGGCCCCGTACTTGTAGATGAGCGTGCCGTTGAAGGCCAGGAAGACGGCGGCGGCGATGGCCTGCTCGCCGTCGCGGACGACGAGGACGAAGCCCAGGTCGCGCTCGAACAGCTCGGCGAAGCGCAGGATGAAGCTCCTGGGCTGCGTCGGGACGCCCTGGCGGTGGCGCGTGGCCAGGTGCAGGCGGTAGAAGTCGGCCAGGGCACCCGTGTCCGTGCGCCGCTCCACGGTCAGCCCCTCGCGCTCGGCGCGGCGCACGCCGCGCATCAGCTGCGAGCGGCGGCGGAACCGCGCCACCACGGCGTCGAAGTCGCGCTCGAGCGCGATCTCGTGCTGGTGGTAGCGGTCGACCACCTGCACGGACGTCGTCGGAGCGACGGGCCCGCGCACCTCCAGGGCGAGCCCGAGCGCCCGGCGGAGGGTGTCGAGCGCCGCGACGAGCTCCGCCGCGAGTGCGGCGTCGTCGGCGGGCGCGGTCAGGGGCGCGCACTCGTCAGAGAACGGCAGCGACGCCAGTCGCGGCCGGCGCAACCCGCCGCCGACGAGAGCGAGCGGGAGCCCGGCGCGGATCGCGCCGGTCGAGTCGACCAAGCAGCAGGCCCGGATCGGATAGCCGTAGGAGCGCGTCAGCAGCGACAGCCACGCCGGGTGGTGAAAGGCGTTCGCGCCCGGCGCCTGCGCCAGGAAGGCCTCCCAGCGCCCGTCGGCGATTGGGTCGACGAGCTCAAACCCGCCGTCGGCGGGCGCGGCCCGGAACGCGCGCTGTCCACGAGACATCAGCATCACTGTTCGAACAACGGCTCGGGCACCGACCGGCTTGCGCCGCGCGCCGAGGCGGTCACGTAACCCGGAACGCCGTGCTCCTGACCTGCTTGCCGCCGACGCGCAGGATCGCCCGCCACAGGCCCCGCCGGTGCTTGTAGGCGCGCGCCGGCAGCGTGGCGGTGGTCAACGTCCGCGCCTGCCCCGCTGGCCACGTCGCCCGCACCGTCTTGTAGGTCCCGCGCTTGGGCGAGACATAGGACACGAAGAGCCTCTCACCCTCCGCAGGCGGCGACGAGAACCGGTAGCGCATGCACACGGACTTCACTCTGCCCGCGTGGCCGATGTGCCGGATCACCCGCTTGGTCTTGCAGTTCAGCGCCACGGCCGAGGACACGACGACGGGCCGCCCACGGACGACGTCGAAGATCTGCGCCTGCGGCCCGGCCACGGGCGCGCCGTCGTCCGACGAGCCCGCGAGCCACATGCAGACCAGATAGCGCCCCACCACGGGATCGTTGACGTAGGCGTCGATGCTGAACGCTCCGTCGACGCTCCAGCCGTCGACCATCTCCCCGCCGGGGTCGGCGTCGAAGCTGGGCCCGCACGACGGGCCGTCGGCGGGCCGGATCTTCGCGTAGACGCGCCGCGGCGCCTCGGTGGTCCCGGCCACCGCGATCCGGGCACGGTCGCCGGCGCGGACGGGATTCGGGCTCACGGTGGCGCCGATGTTGGCGGCAGGCGTGCGGACGGTGATCGTCTGCGTGGCCGGCGTGGCGATCGCGGTCTCGTCCGTAGCGAGCCAGAAGCACAGCATCCACGTGCCGGGCGCACGCCAGGTCAGGATCCGCTGCAGGCTGAAGGCACCGGTCACCGGCACGCCGTAGAACGACGCGTCCAGGAAGGTGCCGGAATCGGTGTAGGCGCTGGGCGCGCAGGCGGCCCCGCCCGCGGCGCGGTGCTTGATGTACAGGTGCTTGCCGGCCCCCGACGCCGAGCCGCTGACCGTGAAGATGCGCGGGATGTAGGCCACCGGGTCGGCCTGGCCGGTGCTCGTGGTGACGCTCAGTGAAGCGCTGTCGGCCAGCGCAGGTGCGGCGCTGCCGAGCAGCGCGACGGTGGTCACGAGGCTCGCCAGCGCGCCTCTCATGTCGACTCCGCCTGCACGACCAACCGGCGAAGCGCGCCGGCCATGCCGCCGGACACGGGCCCCATTGAGAGCGCGCGCTCGTAGGCGGCCAGGAGCGCCCGCTCCTGGTGCTCCCACGCCAGCAGGCGCTCGGCGCGGGCCCGCCCCGCGGCGCCCATCGCCTCGCGGCGCGGCTCGTCGTCGAGCAGCTCGTCGATCAGGCGCGCGAAGCCCGCGAGGTCGTCGGCCTGGGCGTAGACCGCGGCCTCCCCGGCCGAGGCGATCGACTCCATCAGGTCGAACGACACGATCGGCCGTGACACCGCCATGTACTCGGAGATCTTGACCATGGACGAGATGTCGTTGAGCGGGCTCTTGGGGTCGGGGGCGAGGCAGACGTCCGAGGTCGACAGCACGCGCCGGATCGCGTCGTGCTCGAGCCATCCGGTGAACTCGACGACGTCGCCCAGCCCCAGCTGGCCGGTCAGGGCATTCATGTCCTCGAGCACGTCGCCGCTGCCCATGAAGATCGCGTGCCAGTCGTCGCGGCGCTCGCGCAGCAGGGCGAGCGCGCGGAGCGCCTGGTCGACGCCGTCCTGCGGGCCCATGACCCCGACGTAGCTCAGCAGGTGCGCGCGGCCGCGCTTGAGCGCGGGGTCAGAAGCGGTCGGAGTGAACCGTGCCAGGTCGGGCCCGGTGCGCACCACCGAGACGTCCTCCGGGCGCCGGCCTCCGCGGCTCATGGCCACCCTGCGGTAGGAGTCGTTCACCGAGAGCACGACGTCGGCCAGCCGGAAGGCGATCCGCTCGGCCCGTAGCGTGAGCTTGTGCAGTAGGCCCCCCTCGCGGCCGAAGCGCGACACGAAGAGCTCCGGCGTGAGGTCGTGGTGGTCGAAGACGAAGCGCGCGCCCCGGCGCCGGAGCGGCAGCGCCGCCAGGAGCAGGAAGTCGGGCGGGCTGCAGGCGTGGACGAGGTCGAAGGGCCGCTCGGCGGCCAGTCGGCGGGCCAGCCGCCCGATGGACCACAGCGCGGACGCGTACTCGAGCGCGTAACCGAGAGGCCCGCCATCGCCGCAGCGAGCGTCGTAGCGGTGGATCGCGATGCCCTCGAGCCGCTCGAACGCGTCGCGGTCGCGATCCGCGCCCTTCGGGCAGATGATCGTCACCTCATGGCCGGCGCGGGTCAGCGCCCTGGCCTGGTTCCAAACATGGCGGTCCGACGGCGCCGGCTCGTTCTGGATGAGGATGAGGACGCGCGCGGGCTGCATGCTCGCCTAGACCCTGGCCGGATCGATCTCGAGCACGATGTCCTCGCCCTCGGCCCGGGCCCAGGCCACGCTTGCGCGCTCGGCCCCGGGCCCCTCGACGCGCACGTCGCCGGCGTCGTCCACCAGGCGCAGTCCCGCCCGCGTGCGCCACCATTGCGCGACCTCCCGCGGCAGCGCGTGCCAGCCGCCGGTCTGGGCCGAGAGGTACTCGAGGAAGTCCTCGTAGAGGCGCAGGCGCCGTGGCGTGTCGAGGTAGTCGGGATGGGTGATCAGGTTGATCAGGCCCTGGTGCTCGATGAGCCAGTCGCTCTTGCTGGTCCAGTGCTCGATCGAGTCCGTGCGCAGGATCTCGAACAGCGTGTGGTCCTGGACGAGGGTGATCGGCAGCTCGACCAGGTCGCCGAGGAAGAACGGCAGGATCGAGCAGCACCCGCCGGCCTGGGGCTCGAACGGGTCGGTGTCCGGGAACGAGCTGTCGTACAGGCAGCCGAGCTCGTGCATCCACTCCGCGTTGCGATGCGTCGCGGGCGACCGGAAGCCCACCGCGTCCCATTCCCGCAGGTAGCGGTGGATCTTCGGCAGGTTCGCCTCGAAGCTGGCGCGGCTCTCGAAGAGCTTGCCGTCGTGCTTGATCGCATGCAGCCCGATCTCGCCGCCCATCGCGCGGACGTGGTCGAACAGCCCGCCCTCGATCGGATACCACTCGGCCACGAAGTTCCAGGAGGAGACGAAGCCGTGACGGTGCTCGACCTCCAGGACACGGCGGACGTTGCGCACGCCCACGGGCCCCTCGACGTCGTGGGTGAGGACCGACGCGAACCGCCGGCCGTCGGGCCAGGAGCTCAGGACAGGCAGGCTCTCGGTGCCCGCAGCCTCAAGCTGAGCGCGCAGCTCGTCACGGTGGCGCTCGACGAGGATCGGCTCGATCGGCCAGCGCGGGAAGGTCGCGCGCGCCTGCCGGCGAGCATAGGCGCGCCGGAGGGCGAGCTGAACCGAGCGCGGCATCATCGGCTTCACCGCGTAGTACGCGGACATGAGCGCCGAGCGCTCGCGCTGCCCCTGGTAGCGCTCACGGAGGTAATGCTCTGCGGCGACGACGCTCTTCACATCGAATGCAACGAGCGAGAGCGCCCCGAGCTTTCAGGCCTGGACGGGCGTGGCCTCGGGCTCCGGCGCTGTGCGCCGGGCGCTCACACGGGCGGCGCGTCGGTTGGCCAGCGCGCGCTTGAGCCCCAGCGCGCGCTTCTCCACGGCATGCCATGAGCCCAGCGCCAGCAGGTAGGTGATCGGGAACGCGACCAGCGCGACCACGGCCGGCGCCGGGCGCCCTCCCCAGAGGTGCACGATGGTCTGCTGGACCGGGAAGGCGAGCAGGTACAGGCCGTACGAGACGTCCGCGTGGTCGGTGAGCTTGCGCAGGCCGCCCCATGAGCGATAGGCGAGGAAGAGCACGAGGTAGGGGATCGCCACGAGGAGCACCCAGCGCTCCACGGGCGTGTCGAACGTGACCACCATCGCGATGCCGGCGACGACCGCGAGGTCGGCGCGGAGCGCGACCTTCGCCCGGTAGTGGTACATCAGCGCCGAGAGCGAGAAGATCGCCAGGAGGTGGGACGCCTCGCCGTCGGCGCCCCGCACGAACTCGAGCGCGGATCCGATCCCGGGCAGGTCGACGACCCCGCCCGGCGCCACGGAGAGCAGGAAGAACGCCGCCACCATGAACGGCAGCGCGCCGGCGAGCAGACCGGCCATGCCGAGGATCGCCAGCGCCATGTAGGCCTGCACCTCGATGGGCAGCGTCCACAGCGAGCGGTCGACCGACGTGTCCGGGTTGGCCGTGAACACGCCGGGGAGGTCGTGCGCGATGTGACGGACCGAGCCTCCGGAGGCGACCGCGGCGACGTTGTCCACCGGATAGGCGTAGGTGTCCGTCGAGCCGAAGTAGCTGCTCGACGATTCACCGCTGACCGCCGGCCCGAGCACGAACGCGAGCGCCAGTACGGTCACCGCCAGTGCGGGGACGATGCGCAGGCCGCGCTTGAGCGCGAACGCTCCCAGGCGCGGCTGCGTGAACCAGCTCTTGGCCACCAGGAAGCCGCTGATCGCGAAGAAGATCTCGACGCCCAGCGTCCCCAGCGGGAAGTGTCCGACGTGCGGCTCGTCGTGGCCGACGACGACGAACGAGTGCGACACGAGCACGAGCGTCGCCGCCGCCAGGCGCAGCACGTCGAAGTTGTTGCGCCGCTCCCGCGACGAGGCGTCAAGGCTCATGCCAACCGTCTCCTGCCCACACAACGAGGCGTCCGGAGCCGAACTTCTGGCTGCGAGCTACGCGGCGACTCGGGCCCGCGCCGGCTCGAGCACGATCGGGGCGCCGTTGCGGCGCATCGACGTTTCCGCGGCCTCAATGACCGAGACGATCTCGAGGCCCAGGGCGGCGTTCGAGCGCGGGACCGACCCGGTGCGGATCGCGTGCGCGAAGTCGGCCAGCTCGAGGCTGAGCGGCTCGTGCGCGTCGATGCGCGGGATGACGACGTCGCCGCTGCGGTAGGTCAGCTGGTACTCGCCGAAGTTGGCCGGCGCGGCGTCGCGCGCGACGTCCATGCCGCGGTCGTAGATCCGGACGGGCTCGTCGGACGCCGCGTCGTCGTACTGGACCATGCGCTTGCTGCCGACGACGACCATCTGGCGGACCTTGCGCGGCGCCAGCCACGAGACCTGGATGTTGGCCGTGGTCCCGCTGGCGAAGGCAAGGGTCATGAACGCGGTCTCCGGCACGCCCTCCTGGAACACCGTGCACGCGGTGGTCGTCACCGACACGACGGGCTCGTCGAGCCAGTACATGAGGATCGACAGGTCGTGCGGGGCGAGGTCGGTGACGACGCCGTCGCGCTGGTACTTGCCGAGGTTCATGCGCGCCGAGGTCACGAAGTAGACGTCGCCGATGACGCCTTCGGTGAGCAGCGACCTGATCGTGTTCACCGCGGGGCTGTAGACGAAGGTGTGGCCGGGCATGAGCACGAGGTCCTCGCGCCGGGCCAGCTCGACGAGCTCGTAGGCATCGGCCGACGTCGTGGCCAGCGGCTTCTCGACGAGGACGTGCTTGCCCGCCTCGAGCGCGCGCTTGACCAGCGCGTGGTGGGTGGCCGGCGGGGTGGCGACGAGAACCGCGTCGACGCCCGGATCGTCGAGGAGCTGGTCGAGCTCCTCGCGCACGGGCACGCCCGGGAAGCGCTGCGAGAACGCGGATCCGCGCACGGCGTCGCGCTCGCACAGGGCGTGCAGGCGCATGTCCGGGCTCTCCGCCACGTTGCGGGCGAGGTTCGGTCCCCAGTAGCCGTAGCCGACGACCGCCACCCCCAGCGGCTCGGCGCCGGCCGCGCGCGCGAAGCGCCGGCGCGGCAGGCTGCCCAGCTCAGCCACATCCCATCCGAAGTACATGCCTAGGCCACCCCCTGGCGACGAAGCACGACGAGGGCGGTGCGGGCGAGGATCCGCAGATCCAGCCACAGGCTGCGCCGCTCGGCGTATTCGATGTCGAAGCGAACCATCTCCTCGTACGTGCGCTCGTTGCGCCCGCTGACCTGCCACAGCCCCGTCAGGCCCGGCTTGACGCCGAAGCGCCGCAGGTACCAGTCCGGGTACTGCTCGACCTCGTACTCGATGACCGGCCGCGGTCCGACCAGGCTCATCTCGCCGCGCAGCACGTTGAGCAGCTGCGGGACCTCGTCGATGCTCCACGAGCGCAGGAAGCGCCCGACGCGGGTGACGCGGTCGTCGACGGCGAGCTTGTAGAGACCGCCGCGCGCGTGGCGCTCGGGGTCGGCGCCGAGCAGGCTGCGCACGTACTCGCGGTGCACGGCGCTGTCGGCGTCCGTGCGCATGGTCCGGAACTTGAAGACCGTGAACGGGCGCATGCCGCGGCCCAGCCGGCGCTGGCGGAACAGCACGGGACCGGGCGAGCTCAGCCGGATCGCGACCGCCGTCGCCGCGATGACGGGGACGAGCGCGACCAGCGCGAGCGCGGCCACCGACACGTCCAGCGCGCGATGGGCCAGCGAGGCGGCGACCCGTGGCCGCGCCTCGGAGCGCGTGAGCTCGGCCATCGTGGTGACGTCGACGCTCATGCGACCAGCCGCTGTTCCTCGTCGCTGCCCGCGACCTCGGCCGCGGCGGCGCCGATGGCGCCGATCTGCCAGTCCTCGATGCCCGGGAACAGCGGCAGCGAGCACACGCGCTCGGCCATGCTCTCGGCCACCGGCAGGCTCCCGGCCTGCAGCCCGAGGTGGGCGTAGGCGTCGGTGCGGTGCACGGGCACCGGGTAGTGCACGGCCGAGGCGATCCCGCGCGCCGTCAGCTGCGCGCGCAGGAGGTCGCGCTCGTCGCTCTGCACGACGAACAGGTGGTAGACGTGGTCGCCGGCCGCGATCGGCGCCGCGGGGAGGTCGAGGGCCAGGCCCGACAGCGCGCGGCGCAGCTCTGCCGCCGCGCGCCGCCTTTGGGCGTTCCACGCGTCCAGATGGCGCAGCTTCACGCGCAGGATCGCGGCCTGGACGCCGTCGAGCCGGGAGGTGGTGCCGACCACGCGGTGCCGGTAGCGCGGGCGCTCGCCGTGCGAGCGCAGCAGGCGGACGCGATCGGCGAGATCGCGCCGCGAGGTGACGACGGCGCCGCCGTCGCCCCACGCTCCGAGGTTCTTGGCCGGGTAGAAGCTGAAGCAGCCGATGTGCCCGAGCGTGCCGACGCGCCGGCCCCGGTAGCGCGCGCCGTGCGCCTGGCAGGCGTCCTCGAGCACCGCGACGCGCGCCTCGCGCGCCAGCTCGAGGATCGGGTCCATGTCGACTGTCGCCCCGTACAGGTGCACGGGGATGATGCAGCGGACGTTCGGGGTCAGGGCACGCTCGGCGATCTCGGCCGTGAGCAGGCCGGTGACCGGGTCGACGTCGACCAACAGCGGCGTGGCGCCGACGTCGCTGACCGCTTCGGCGGTGGCGATGAACGTGTTGGCGGGCACGATGACCTCGTCGCCGCGCCCGATCCCGAGCGCGCGCAGCGCGAGCACGAGGGCCTCGGTCCCCGAGCCCACGCCGATGGCCTCCTCGGCCTCGCAGTAGGCGGCGAAGTCGGCCTCGAAGCCCTCGACGTGCGGGCCGAGGATGAACGAGCTCTCCTCCGCCACGGTGCGGACGACGCCGAGCAGCTCCTCGAGCAGCTCGGGGTCGTCGCGGTCCATGCGGACGAAGGGGACGGTGCCCGCGGCGGCCGCCGGTAGCGCGTGCATGGCGCTCATGCCGCCACCCCGAGCGCGATGGCCGGAGCCGAGTCGCGGTTGGACAGCTCGACCTGCAGCGCGCGGCGACCGCGGTGGTGCAGCCCGTGGATCGAGCTCTCGGTGCGGCCCATGCGCGAGGCGATCTCGCCGGGCGTGAGGCCCACGACATGGCGCAGGAGCACCACGCTGCGCTGCTCCTCGGGCAGGGCGTCGAGCGCCTCGCGCAGGATGTGCGAGCGGTCGATCACGTCGTCGCCCGAATGCTCGTCGGCGCCGAAGATCTCCTCGGCGGGCGTGGCGCGGCGCGAGCGCAGGTGATCGATGGCGGCGTTGTGCGCCAGGCGCAGCAGCCAGCCGAAGAACGGCACGCCGCGCTCGTCGTACTTGACGAGGACGGTCATGAGCTTGGCGAAGACGTGCTGCGTGATGTCCTCGGCCTCGTGCTCGTCGTGCACGATGCTCCGCACGTAGCCGTAGATGTTGTGCGAGTAGCGCACGTAGAGGAAGCGGATCGCCTCGCGATCGCCCTCCTTGCCGCGAGCGACGGCCAAGGACACCGTCCGCGCGTCTTCAGGCGACTCGTCCAGCGTGGTGCGGGCGCGGAAGCCCGCCGTCTCGTGCTGCCTGGGCAGCGGAACTGCGCTCATCTCTCTCATGCCCCCCGGTGAGTTACGCGGCCCTCATGACCACGTCTTCAACCTCGTCCGCCTCGGGCGTCAGTGCCGTCGGGACAAGGCCGTGCGCATAGGCGAAGCGGCTGGCCTGCGTGCGATTGGCCACTCCGAGCTTGCGATAGATGTTGGACAGGTGGAACTTCACCGTCTGCTCGGTGACGAAGAGCTGACGGGCAAGGCGGCTGTTCGTCGCCCCTGAGGCGACGAGGCGCAGCAGCTCCAGCTCGCGCTGGGTCAGCCCCAGCGACTGGTGCGTGGACTCGGACTCCGCCGCCGTGCGGCCCGCGCGGATGCTCGGGTCGGCCAGGCAGTGGAAGACGGTGCCCCGCACGATCTCGCGCAGGAGCGTGCCCGCGCTGGTCGGGTCGATGGTCTTGCTCAGCACGGCGTGGGCCCCAGCGCACACCGCGTCCTCCAGCCACTCCAGCCTCGTGTCGGGCACGAGCAGCACGACCTTCGCCTCCGGCAGCTCGGCGTGCACCTCGCCGATGCGCTTGACCGCATCGCCGGGAGCGCCGAGGTCGTCGACGATCACGACATCCGGCCGGGCGTCGGCGACGACCGGGCCGATGGCCGAGTGCCCCGTGACGTATCCGACGAGCGTGAACCCGGAGGTCTGGCGAAGAACGCGCCGGAACGCGTACACGATCCCCGGGTGGTTAGCGACGACAAGCACCCTGCGGGCACCGTCCTTCGCGATCTGCAGTGGCTCCATCTGGTCTTGCACCCCCTCGTCGATCCGTCGAAGGCGATCCTGCGGCAGCGAGGGGGGTGCTGCGGCGTGAAATGGCCGCCCGCGGTCAGGGGTGATTCGCGGCCCCCACGGGGGAGGCGGCCGGTACGCCGCGGGGGAGGCTCGTCAGGCGTCTGGGGGAGGGATCTCACCCACGGGCCGCCGCCGCCGCGGGTACTACGTCTCGTTTGCCGCCGCGCGAGCTAGGAGGCGCGCTCGGACCAGCGCCGGCGCGCGGCGTCGATCTGCTCGACGGCCTGCTCGCGCGGGAACCAGCCGTCGACCATGACGTGCTTGCCCTCCGGCTGCTTGTAGATCGAGAAGAAGTGCGAGATCTCGTCGCGCAGGGGCTGCGGCAGGTCGTCGAGGCGCTCCATGGTGTTCCAGTTGGGATCGGAGAGCGGGACGCACAGGACCTTGTCGTCGATGCCCTTCTCGTCGCGCATCCGGAACAGGGCGATGACCTTCACCGCGATCACGCAGCCTGGGAACGTGGCCTCGCTGACGCAGACCATGGCGTCGAGGGGATCGCCGTCCTCGGCCAGGGTCTCGGGGATGAAGCCGTAGTCGGTCGGATACACGACCGACGAGAAGAGGAAGCGATCGAGCGTGATCGCGCGCAGCTCCTCGTTGTACTCGTACTTGTTGCGACTGCCCTTGGGGATCTCGACCAGGCAGTGGACGCTGTCGGGCATGGCGGGCTCAGTCTACGCCCGTTCTTCGGGTTCTCTTCGAGTCCGGTGGTTGCATGGGCCCATGCTCAATCTCCCATCCAAGCGCGTCGCGCTCATCGCCGCGGCGGCGGTCGCCGTGGGCGGCGGCGGGGCCGCCGCGGTGGCCGCGACCTCCGGCGCCGGGTCGCGCTCCGACTTCCTCGACGCCGTGGCCAAGCACCTCGGCGTCAGCCGGCAGAAGCTCGACGACGCCACGAAGGCGGCGGCCGTCGACCAGGTCGACGCCCAGCTCGCCGCAGGCCGTATCACCAAGGCGCAGGCCGACGAGCTCAAGAAGCGCATCGCCGACGGGCACGTGCCGCCGCTGGGCCCCGGCTTCGGCCCCGGTCCCGGCTTCGGCCCCGGTCCCGGCTTCGGCCCCGGCCCCGGTCCCGGCTTCGGCCCCGGCGGACCCTTCAGGGCGGGCGTGCACCGCGCGCTGGCCGCGGCGGCCACGTACCTCGGAGTGAGCGAGAGCGACCTGCGCACCAAGCTGCGCGGCGGTCAGTCGCTGGCCGAGGTGGCCAAGGCGCAGGGCAAGGACCTCGCCGGCCTCGAGTCGGCCATCGTCGACGTGGCCAAGGCCGAGCTCGCCAAGGCCGTGGCCGACAAGAAGCTCACGCAGAGCCAGTCCGACGAGATCCTGACCCGCCTGAAGGACCACGTCGACGACCTGGTGAACGCCAAGCCCGGCGACCGCCCGCGGCTGCGCGACCACGGCCGCCACGGTCCGGGGTGGTTCGGACCCTAAGTAAGGACGCGAAAATACGAACGATTCGGGGGAGGCCCGCGCGAGATACTACGGGCCTATGGCCTCCTCCGACATCGAACGCCTCAGCATCGACACCATCCGCACGCTGTCCATGGACGCCGTCCAGGCGGCCAACTCCGGGCACCCCGGGCTGCCGATGGCGATGGCCCCCGCCGCGTACCTGCTCTTCACGCGGATCATGGCCCACAACCCCGCCGATCCGCAATGGCCCGATCGCGACCGCTTCATCCTCTCGGCCGGCCATGGATCGATGCTCCTGTACTCGGTCCTGCACCTCAGCGGCTACGACCTGTCGCTCGACGAGATCAAGCGCTTCCGCCAGTGGGGCTCGCTCACGCCCGGCCATCCCGAGCGCGACCGCGTCCACGTCACGCCCGGCGTGGAGATCACCACGGGCCCGCTCGGCCAGGGCTTCGCCAACGGCGTGGGCATGGCGATGGCCGAGCGCTTCCTGCGCGAGCACTTCGGCGCGGAGGTCCAGAACCACCGGGTCTTCGCCATCGTCTCCGACGGCGACCTCATGGAGGGCGTCGCCTCGGAGGCGGCCTCGCTGGCCGGCAAGCTCGGCCTCGGGCGGATCGTCTACCTCTACGACGACAACGACATCTCGCTCGACGGGCCGACCGAGCTGAGCTTCGACACCGAGGACGTCGCCAAGCGCTTCGACGCCTACCGCTGGCACGTGCAGAGCGTCGACGACGTCAACGACCTCAAGGCCCTCGAGGTCGCCATCGACCAGGCGATGCGCGAGGAGGAGCGTCCCTCGCTCATCCGCGTCAAGACGATCATCGGCTGGCCCGCCCCCAACAAGCAGGGCACGAGCAAGGCCCACGGAGCGCCGCTGGGCGAGGACGAGGTCCGCGCCACCAAGGAGATCCTGGGCTGGGACCCCGACGCGCACTTCGTCGTCCCCGACGAGGTCCGCGAGCACTTCGACCAGCGCGCGCGGGGCGCCTCGCTCCAAGCCGAGTGGGAGCAGCGCTACCAGGCCTGGCGCGAGCGCCACGCCGAGCTCGCTCGCCACTGGGATTGCGCGTGGGCGGGCAAGCCGCTGCCCGGCGTGGCCGAGGCGCTGCGCACGATCGACTGGGGCAAGGACAAGCTCGCCACCCGGGTGGCCGGCCAGATGGCGATGACCGCCTTCTCCGACTACGTGCCGACGATGGTCGGCGGCGCCGCCGACCTCAGCGAGTCCACGAAGACGGAGTTCCCCGGCGGCCACGAGCGGGCGTACCGGCAGGCGCGCCCGGATCGCAACGTCTTCTTCGGCGTGCGCGAGCACGGCATGGGCGGCACGGTCAACGGGCTGGCCGGGCACGGCGGCATCGTGCGCCCGTACGGCTCGACCTTCCTGCAGTTCGCCGACTACATGCGCGGCTCGGTGCGCCTGTCGGCGCTCATGGGGCTCGAGGTCGCCTGGGTCTACACGCACGACTCCGTGGGCCTGGGCGAGGACGGGCCGACGCACCAGCCCGTCGAGCACCTCGCCGCGCTGCGGGCGATCCCGCACCTGGTCGTCATCCGGCCCGGCGACGCCAACGAGACGGCCGCGGCATGGCGGACGATCCTCGAGGACCTCGACGGGCCGGCGGCGCTGATCCTCTCGCGACAGGACCTCCCGGTCCTGCCCGACGCCGACTTCGACGGCGTGGCGCGCGGCGCCTACGTCCTGCGCGACGTGGAGGACCCCGAGGTGCTCATCGTGGGGACGGGCTCCGAGGTGTCGGTCGCCCTGGCCGCCGCCGACCTCCTGGCCGCCGACGACGTCCGCGCACGCGTCGTCTCGATGCCGTCGTGGGAGCTCTTCGAGGCGCAGGACGACGAGTACCGCGACGCCGTCCTGCCGCCCGGCCTCCCGTCGGTCGCGGTCGAGGCGGGGGTCGCTCAGGGCTGGGAGCGCTGGGTCGACCGCACGGTGTCTATCGAGCGCTTCGGCGCCAGCGCCCCCGGCGCGCTGGTCCTCGAGAAGCTCGGGATCACGCCGGAGCACACGGCCCAGACGGCGCGCGAGCTCCTCGGGGCCCTGGCCACGTAGCCGCGGGGCGCGCGGGGCGCGGGTGCGCGGGCGTGCCAGCCCGCGCTAGCCGGCCACCGTCACGTGGATCGCGCCGGGCTCGCGCACCCAGGCGATCAGCCCGCGGGCGGTCAGGCGGTCCAGGACGAACTGGAAGGCGAGGGCCTGCGCGCGGTTGCGGTAGGTGCGCGCGATGTCGAAGGCGAAGCCGGTGGTGTGCAGCGAGTAGGCGTGGGTCGCCTCGGGTTCGCCGGTGGCCAGCAGCCGCTGGTAGCGCTCGTCGCGGACGGTGCTCGTGACCACCAGCGGCGCCGTGCCGGAGATGGCGCGCGTGCCCGCGCCGATGGCCTGGAGGACGGCGAGCGCCGGAGGGCGAAGCCCGTTGTAGAGCCGCGGCGACTGGTGGAGGCGCCCGGCCAGCGCGCCCATCCGCGGGTCGAGCCGCAGGCCCGCGGCGGCCACGCCTCGGGCGTCGAGGACGCGCAGCTCGCCCGAAGCCCGCGCCCGGCCGACCGCGAACGGGTCGGCGTAGACCTTCGTGCCGTCGCGCGGGTGGAGCACCTCCTCGGCCGACGCCTTGTGCGCCTGGAGCGTGGCCAGGCGGGCCAGGGCTGCGGGATCGTCGCGGTACAGGCGCATGATCTCCCGCGCGGCCAGGACCCGCCACAGGTAGGTCGACGAGTCGTCGCCGAGGGAGGCGAGCTTGCGCCACGCCGCCGGGTGGCGCAGCGGACTGGAGTCGAAGTACAGCTGCGCGTAGGGCACGGCGCCCTCGCCGTAGGCGGCCAGCGCCTGCTGCAGGTTGCCCACGCCCATGTGGTAGGAGACGACCGCTAGGTCGTCGCGGCCCAGCTTGCGCTTGGCGAAGTCCAGGTAGCGGGCGGTCGCCTCCAGCGCCTTCGCGGGGTCGAAGCGCTCGTCCACGCGCCGGCGCACGGCCTCGCGCCGGCGCACGCGGTGCCCGCGCAGGATCCCGCGCGTCAGCCGCTCCGAGGCCCGGACGTCGATCCTCATCCCGAGGAGCCGCTGGCCGGTCTCGGCCAGGATCTGGGTCAGCCCGACGGCTGAGCGCAGGTCGGTCGCGGCGCGGGCGTCGGCCCGCCCCGCGGACTCCAGGAAGACGATCGCCTCGATGACGGCCGGATCCAGCCCGTGGCGACGGGCGACGCGGTCGACGAGCGGCCGCCAGCGGGCGGTGCGCTGCGCGGAGGCCATGACGCCGCCGGGGCTCTTGGCGTAGAGGACGTGGCTGAGGCCGAAGGCCGCGCGCCGCTCGTAGTCTGCGCGCTGGTCGGTGTCGTAGGCGAAGGGCTTGGCTGCGGGGACGCCGCCGACCACGCTGGCCCCCAGCGCGCTCTGCGAGCGCTCGTGGCGACGCTCGAGCACGACGAAGGCCGCGACCCCGAGCAGGCACAGCACGGCCACAGCCGCCAGCCGACGGCGCGTGTGCACCGAGACGCGTCCCACGCCCCCACCCTGCCACATCCGCCTGCGGCCCTAACGTGGTGGCGTGCGCCTCGTCGCCGCCTCCGAGCTTCCGCCGCGCGTCGCGCTCGACGACGACCTGCTCGTGCACGGCGACAACCTCGAGGTCCTGCCGCGACTTCCCGACGCCACCTTCGACCTCGTCTACATCGACCCGCCGTTCAACACGGGTCGCGAGCAGAGGCGCCGCACGCTGCGCGCCGTCGCCGCTGCCGACGGCGACCGCACCGGCTTCGCCGGCCGTCGCTACCGCACCGACGAGCTGGGATCGGTGGCCTACGACGACACCTTCGAGGACTACGTCGGCTTCCTCGCGCCGCGCCTGGCGCAGGCGCGGCGGGTGCTCGCCGCCCACGGCACGCTCTACGTTCACCTCGACCCGCGCGAGAGCCACTACGTCAAGGTCCACCTGGACGAGCTCTTCGGTCGCGACTGCTTCCTCAACGAGCTTGTGTGGGCATACGACTACGGGGGCAAGACCCGTCGCCGCTGGCCCCCCAAGCACGACACGATCCTGGTCTACGTCAAGGACCCGGCCGCGTATCACTTCGACGACGCCGAGGTCGAGCGCATCCCCTACCTGGCGCCGGGGCTCGTCGGACCCGAGAAGGCGGCGCGCGGCAAGCGGCTCACCGACACGTGGTTCCACACCATCGTGCCGACCAGCGGGCACGAGAAGACCGGCTACCCGACCCAGAAGCCCGAGGGCGTCGTCCGGCGCATCGTGGCCGCGTCGTCGCGTCCCGGCGGCTGGTGCCTGGACTTCTTCGCCGGCTCGGGAACGCTCGGCGCCGCCGCGCGCGGCCTGGGCCGGCGCTTCGTCCTCGTCGACAGCCACCCCGACGCCATCGAGGTGGCAGGCCGCCGGCTTGGCGAGCTTACGTCGGCGCCCGCATCGGGCGCCCGACCGGCTCGCGCGTGAAGCGGTCGGAGGCGAGCCGGTCCTCGCCCACATCGGGCGCGCCCCCGAAGCGCGCGCCCCGCGCTTCGGGGCCCAGCGCGGTGAGGAGGATGACCGCGACGAGCACCGGCACGACGACCACGAGCAGAGCGAACGACGGCGAGTGCGAGTCGGCCAGCGAGGTCTGCAGCGGCAGGTTCAACGCCGCCAGCAGGTTGCCCAGCTGGTAGGTCACGCCCGGGTAGAAGCCGCGGATCTCGTCGGGCGAGAGCTCGGTCAGGTGCGCCGGGATGACGCCCCACGCGCCCTGGACGAAGATCTGCATGAGGAAGGCGCCCAGGGCCACGCTGGCCAGCGTCGGCGCGTAGGAGAACAGCGGCGCGATCGGCAGGGCCAGCGCCGCGCAGAGCATGATCGTGCGCCGGCGGCCGAAGTGCTGCGACAGCGCGCCGAAGTAGGCGCCCCCGAGGATGGCCCCGATGTTGTAGATGATGGCCACGAGCACGATCGTGTCGTGGCCGGACCCGAAGCGGTCCTCGAGGAAGGTCGGGAAGTAGTCCTGGGTGCCGTGGCTCATGAAGTTGAAGGCCGTCATGAGCAGCACGAGGTAGACGAAGCGCCGCAGGACGTGGGGCTGCAGGATCACCTCGCGGAAGCCGATACGCGTCTGGCGCTCGCGCTCCTTCGTCGCCTGCCAGACCTCCGATTCCCCGACGCGCATCCGGATGAACAGCGCGAGCAGCGCGGGCAGCGCGCCGACGAAGAACAGCCCCCGCCAGCCGGCGATGGGCGTCACGACGAAGAAGGCGATGGCGGCGAAGAGGTAGCCGACCGGGTAGCCCTGCTGGAGGACGCCCGAGTAGAAGCCGCGCTTCTCCGCGGGGATCTTCTCCATCGCCAGCGAGGCGCCGAGCCCCCACTCGCCGCCCATGCCGATCCCGTACAGGCAGCGCAGCACGAGGAGCATGGTCAGTGAGCTCGAGAAGCCGGTCAGGAACTCGACGGTCGAGTAGAAGATCACGCAGGCCAGCAGTGGCGTGCGCCGCCCGACCTTGTCGGCCCAGTAGCCGAAGAGCGCGGCGCCGACCGGCCGCGCGGCCAGCGTCAGCGTGGTGGCCACCGCGACGTGCGTCTTGGATGTGCCGAAGTCCTTGGCGACGTCGGTGATGACGAAGACGAGCAGGAAGTAGTCGAACGCGTCCATCGCCCAGCCGAGCCAGGCGGCGACGAAGGCGTTGCGCTGTTCGCGCGTCAGGCCCGAGGCCTGCTCGCGCAGCATCCGCAGTCCCATGAGATCCCTCCTTGCGCCCGAACGTACCCGGCGCGCGGCGTTGCTAACGACGGCTGTTCGCCGCCGGGCTAGCCGCCTGCGGCATGGACGGCGAGGACGGCCTCGATGGTGTCGGCCTCCGTGGCCGCCTTGTCGGGGCGGTGGCGCAGCACGCGCGCGAAGCGCAGCGCGACCCCGCCCGGGTAGCGCGTGCTCGTCTGCACCCCGTCGAAGGCCACCTCGACCACGAGCTCGGGCCGCACGTGCACGGTCCAGTCGTCGCGGGCGACCTCGAGCGCGAGCAGGCGCTCGGTCTGCCACGCGAGCATGGCGTCGGTCAGGCCCTTGAAGGTCTTGCCGAGCATGACGAACCCGCCGCCGCCCTCGCGTGCGCCCAGGTGCAGGTTGCTGAGCCACCCGCGGCGGCGACCGTGTCCCCACTCGGCGGCGAGGACGACGAGATCGAGCGTGTGGCGCAGCTTGACCTTCAGCCAGCCGGCGCCCCGCCGCCCGGCCGCATACGGGGCGTCGAGCGCCTTGACCACGAGCCCCTCGTGGCCCGCGGCGAGCGCGGCGTCGAGGAAGGCCTGCGCGCCGCGCGCGTCCTCGACGACGACGCGCGGGACGCGGCTCGCGGCCGGCACGATCTCGGCCAGGGCCACGGCCCGCTCGGAGCCCGGCCGGTCGATGAGGTCCTCGCCGTCGACGTGCAGCAGGTCGAAGAACAGCGGCGTGAGCGGCACGGATGCGTCGCCCGTCCGCGTCCCGAAGCGGCTGGCGGTGACCTGGAAGCGATGCGGACGCCCGTCGGCGCGCAGGGCGATGGCCTCGCCGTCGAGCACGAGCTCGCGGGCGGGAAGGGCCAGGGCCGCCTGCACCACCTCGGGCACGCGCGCCGTGATGTCGTCGAGGCTGCGCGTGAACGCGCGAACCTCGTCGCCGCGGCGATGGACCTGCAGGCGCGCGCCGTCGAGCTTGTACTCGGCGGCCGCCGCGCCGATGCGCTCGATCGCGCTCTCGACGTCGTCGCCGGGCGCCGCGAGCATCGGCTGGATGGGCCGCCCGACCTCCAGGCCGATGGCGGCCAGTCCCGGGCCTCCGTGCGCGAGCGCGACCTCCGCCACCGCACCGAGGTCGCCGCGCAGCATGAGCGCGCGGCGCACCGCGTCGCGCGGGACGCCGGCAGCGCGCGCCACGGCTTCGACCATCACGCCCTCCTGGGCGCCCTGCCGCAGCTCGCCGGTCATCAGCCTCGTCAGGAAGCGCTGCTCGGCGGCGGTGGCGCCCCCGAACAGCGCGGCGAGCGCCTCGCGGCGCGCGGCCTGCGAGCCAGACCCCGCGAGCGCGCCGATGCGCGCGCACGCCGCGTCGACCTCCGCGACCTGAAGCGTGGCCGCCGTGGCCGGGGCCGGGAGGTCGCGCAGGCTGCGGTAGCCCACGCCGATCTGGCGCTGGCGCAGCTCGCCGGACAGGTACGCGACCCCGATCGCGACCTCGGACGGACCCAGCCGGCGCAGCGTCTCGGCCAGCCGCTCGACCTTGGTCGTCCGCGCGGGGGTGTCGCGTACGACCTCCGACGTCGCGGTCAGCTCGGCCAGGAGCACGATGACAATGTGGCAGGCGCCGTCGCCCGCCGCCCGGCAGGCGCCGTCGCTCTCGGCTCGCGCCCTGTATGAATGGCGGTCGTGCCCAACGCGATGCGCTCGTTCGACCCTCGTCGCGTCGGCCGGCTGGAATGCGAGACCTGGGTCACCTACTACCGGCGCGAGTGGTGGAAGTTCCTGCGCGCGGCGGTGTCGGTGACGCGCCACGCCTTCGCGCTCTCGTGGCCGGCCACGCTACGCGGGGCGTGGCTCGTCCTGCGCGCCAACCAGCTCTGGGCGCCGTATCCCGACAACGACCCCGACGGAGCGCGGCGGTGCATGCGCAGCTTCTACGCGCTCGTGGCGCGACGGCACGGCGAGACGTTCGACGTCGCCGAGGCGGCGCGGCTCGAGGTCGAGTGGTGGCGCATTCACCGCTCGCTCCAGCGCGAGGACCCGGACGGCGACGAGGCCGCGCTGGTCGATGCGCTCGCGGCGCTCTACGCGCACGTGTATGCGGTGCCTGCGGCCGACGTGCGCCTGGCCGCGCAGGAGCGGGCGCTGGCCATGCGCCACTCCGATCGCTGGGTCGGCCAGGGCTGCGATCCCCGCAGCGGGCTCGTGCCCGAGGAGCGTGCCGCGCTCGTGCGGTCCTACGCGGCGCTGCTGGCGGCGGTGCATCGGCCGGCGCCTGGTACCGGCCCTCGCGCTGCGTCATCCTGAAGGCAGCCCGTGCTCGCCGACACGCTCGCCTCCGGCCGCTTCGTGGTGACCGCGGAGCTCAGCCCACCGCTCGAGCCCGATCCCGAGCCCGTCCGCGAGTCGGCCCGCGCGCTCGCCGGCGTGGTCGACGCCGCCAACGTGACCGACAACCAGGCGGCGACGGTCAAGATGTCGGCCCTGGCCTGCGCGGCGTGGATGCGCCAGGAAGGGCTCGAGCCGATCCTGCAGCTGACCACCCGCGACCGCAACGTGATGGCGCTCCAGTCCGACCTGCTGGCGGCGTGGGCGATCGGGGTCGGCACGGTGCTCGTGCTCTCGGGCGATCCGCTGGGCGTCGGGCCCTACGCGTCGATCGCCACGCAGGTGGCGGACCTCGACTCGGCGGGACTGGCGCGGCTCGTGGCCGCCATGAACGAGGGCCGCCTCGCGGCCGGCGAGAGGCTGCGGACGCCGACCGGGTTCCTCGTCGCCAGCGCCGCCAACCCGCTGGTGGACTCGGTGGCGAACGTCGAGTACAAGCTCGACGCCGGCGTACGCTGCCTGCAGACGAACGTCGTCTACGACGTCGAGCGCTTCGCGGAGTGGTTCGCGCCGATGGTCAGGGCCGGCGTGACGGAGCGCGCCGCCGTCATCGTCGGCGTGACGCCGCCGCGCAGCGCTCGCATGCTCGAGCACCTGCACGACGGCATTCCGGGGATCGAGGTCGACGAGGCCACGTTCGCCCGGATGCGCGGCCTCGAGGGCGAGGAGGCCAAGGCGGCCGGCATCGCGCTCGCGGTGGACGTCATCCAGGGCGTGCGCGCCCTTCCGGGCGTGGCCGGCGTGCACATCATGGCCCCGGGATGGGCGACCGAGGCCGTCCCCCGCGTGGTCAGGGCGGCGGGACTGGCTTGGGTTGCGTGAGCGCAGTGCTATCAGGGAAGCCATGCGACGGATGCCCTTGCTGCGGACCTGCGCCCTGATGATGGCGGCCGTCGCGGCCGCGCTGGCCGCGCCCGCCGCAGCGCCCGCCGCGACCGTCCTCAGCAGCGAGCCCGCTCCCACGCGGGTCGCCGCCTGGGAGGGCACGGTCATGTGGTCTCAGCTGGACCCGGCGACGGGCGACTACCGCCTCGTGAAGTCGGTCGCGGCCGGCGCCCCCACCGTCGTGCCGGTCCCCGAGCGCGCCGGTGGGCCCTTCGACATCGACCTGGGGACCAACCGCTCGGGCAGCACCTACGCCGTCTACACGCGCGCCGGCGACCTCTACCGCCTGAGCGTGGCCTCGGGGGTGGAGACGAAGATCACGAAGCTGAGCTCGCCCACGCTCGCCGAGCGCGATCCCACGATCCAGCGTGGCGAGATCGCCTTCATCCGCCGCGACCGCGGGTTCGACCAGCTGCGCATCGGCAACACGCTGACGAGCTCCGCCGGCAGCCGCTTCCTGGTCAAGGAGCGCGCGATCCTCAGCGCCGAGCTGGCCATCAAGCAGGTCGCCTACGTGGAGCGGTCGGGGAGCACGCGCCGGGTCCACGTGCGCAACATCCGCACGGGCCACGACCAGGTCGTCTACCGCGCGACCTCCGGCGGCGCGAACTTCGCCGGCATCACCAAGCCAGGCTACGGGCAGGACCTCGACGGGTTCGTCTGGGCGCGCACGAACCTCGGCTCGGGCACCGGCAACCGCTTCGTCCGCTACCAGCTGCGGGGCTCCAGGCTCAGCTACGCGCAGGGCTCGCCGCGGTACAACTCGACCTCCTGGGCCGGCCCGCAGCTCGGAGCGGCGACCTCGTCGTCGCTGGACGGCAGCGACAGCCCCGGCGCCTGCGACGACGCCGGCGTCCACTACTGCTACGTCACGGTGACGGGTCCACTGAGCTTCACGCTGAGGCCCTGACGGGGCATGTCGACGCCCCCAGAAAAGACGCCCCACCGCGTCGTCGTCGTGGGCGGCGGGTTCGGCGGGCTGCAGGCCACGCTCAAGCTCGCGCGCCTGCCGGTGGAGGTGACGCTGGTCGACCGGCGCAACTTCCACCTGTTCCAGCCCCTCGCCTACCAGGTGGCCACGGGCGCCCTCTCGCCGGCCGAGATCTGCTACCCGCTGCGGCGCATCTTCCGGCGCCGGCGCAACGTCCGCGTGATCCTCGCCGAGGTGGTCGACGTCGAGCTCGAGACGCGGCGCATCGGCCTGCGCGGCGTCGCCGGAGACACGGACCCCGACCCGCTGGCCTACGACACGCTCATCGTCTCGGGCGGGTCGGAGTACTCCTACTTCGGGCACGACGAGTGGCGTGAGCACGCCGCCGAGCTCAAGACGCTCGAGGGCGCTCTGACCTTGCGCCGCGAGATCCTCGAGGCCTTCGAGGCGGCCGAGCTCGAGGCGGACCCGGCCGTGCAGGACGAGTACCTGACCTTCGTCGTCGTCGGCGCGGGGACCACCGGCGTCGAGATGGCGGGCCAGATCGCCGAGATCGCCCACGACCTGCGGGGCGACTTCAGGGCCGCCGATCCCGCCCGCGCGAGCATCCTCCTGGTCGAGGCGGGCGATCGCGTGCTCGCCGGCTTCCCACCCAGCCTCTCGGCCAGGGCGACGCGCTCGCTCGAGAGCCTCGGGGTCACGCCCCGCCTGGGCGAGGCGGTCGTCGACGTGGCGCCCCGCAGTGTCACCGTGAAGCGCAGCGACGGCGAGATCGACCGGATCGCGACGCGCACGATCATCTGGGCCGCCGGCGTGGTGGCCTCGCCGCTGGCGGCCCTGCTGGCCGAGCGCGCCGGCCTCGAGGTCGATCGCGCCGGGCGGCTGGAGGTGCTCGCGGATCTCTCGCTGCCCGGTCGCCCCGAGGTGCTTGGGATCGGCGACATGGTGCGGGTGCGGCAGCCCGACGGCACGTCGCTCGTGCTGCCCGGCGTCGCTCCGGTGGCCATGCAGGAGGGCCGGCACGCGGCCAGGGTCGTGCGCGACCGCCTCGAGGGCCGGGCGGCCCGACCGTTCCGCTACCGCGACAAGGGCAACCTCGCCACCATCGGCCGCGCCCGTGCCGTGGCCGACATCAAGGGCCTGCACCTCAGCGGGTTCATCGCCTGGATCAGCTGGCTCCTCGTGCACCTGTGGTACCTGATCGGCTTCCAGAACCGGCTGCTCGTCCTGATCCGCTGGGCGTTCAGCTTCGCCACCCATGGGCGTGGCGCGCGCCTCATCGCGCACGAGCCGCCGGAGCGCTCGGCGTCCTAGAGCTCGACCTGGCCCGAGATGCAGGTCACCGTGGCGCCGCCCACCCAGATGGTGGCGTCGGCGTCGCGCGTGATGTGGACGCGCCCGGACCGACCGAGTGGCGCTCCCTGGCTGGCCACGTAGGGCGCGCTCGCCCGCTCGGTCCGCAGCAGCCATTCCGCCAGCGAGGCGTTCAGGCTCCCGGTCACGGGGTCCTCCACCGTGGAGCCGTCCTTGGGGAAGAAGGCCCGCACTTCGAAGGCGGCCTCCGAGCCCTCCGGATAGGGGCCGACCACGCCCAGGTCGAGGTCGACGAAGCCCGGCCTCAGGGCCAGCACCGCATCGGCGCTGGCCAGCAGGACGGCGACCCATCCCGGCCCGTTGTCGACCCACGCGGCGTCGACGATCGCATCGCGCTCGATGCCCAGCACCGCGGCGATGTGGCGCACGAGCGACTCCTCCACCGGCCCGGAGCGGACGAGCGGCGGCGCGGCGAAGGCGAGCCCGTTGGGCGTGCGGCGTATCGCCACCAGGCCGGCGGCGCACTCCTGCACCACGGCCTGCGCCTGGTCCGATCGTCCCGAGCCCTCCAGCCACGCATGGCATGTGCCCAGGGTCGGGTGACCGGCGAACGGGAGCTCGAGGACGGGCGTGAAGATCCGCACGCGGTAGTCGGCGCTCGCGTCGGTCGGCGGCAGGACGAACGTCGTCTCCGACAGGTTCGTCCAGTGCGCGAACCGCTGCATCTCCTCGGTGCCGAGGCCGGCGCCGTCGAGCACGACCGCCACCGGGTTGCCGCGGTAGGGCGTGGTGGTGAAGACGTCGACCTGGCTGAACGGGCGCGTGCGTGGCATCGCGGGCTAGATGATTGATTCCACGGCCCCCACGACCATCTGTCCGCGCCCCGCGGCGCCGGATCGCCACGGTCCGAAGAGGTCCGTGGCTCTGCCACTGTCCCCCTTCGGCCCGCGTCGCCCGGCATCCACGGTGCACGGCCGTCTGGCCGCGCGGGCCGTAAAATCAATCATCTAGCGGCTGACCCTACTGTTCGCACATGCTGCGGATCACCTGGTACGGGCACGCCTGCTTCCGGCTTGAGGGCGGCGGCGTCTCGATCGTGACCGACCCGTACACCCCCGAGCGCGCCGGCCTGCGGCCCGTGGACGAGCCGGCCGACGCGGTGATCATGAGCTCGGCGACCGACCGCGCCCACTCGTGCGCGGCGATGGTGCCGGGGTCCCCCGACGTCCTCGACGCCCTCGACGCCGTCGATGCGCCGCGGGTCGTCGCGGGCTCCGTCGAGGTGCAGGCCGTCGGCGCCAACGAGGGCACGAACCGTCCCGATGCCCCCAAGGACAACGCCCTGTACCGGTTCGAGCTCGACGGCATCGCCGTCTGCCACATGGGCGACGTGGGGGTGGCCCTGTCCGAGACCCAGCTCGACCCGCTGCGCGGGCGCGTCGACGTGCTCCTCGCCCTCGCCGGCGCCAACCTCACGATCCCGTTGCCCGACCTCGACCAGGCGATCGACGAGATCGGCCCGCGGGTCGTGATCCCGATGCACTACCGCACGCCGTCGCTGCGCTACACGGCCGGACCCGTAGAGGACTTCCTCGAGCGGCGCACCGGCGACCACATCGTGAAGCACGACGGCAGCGTCCTCGAGCTGAGCCGCGCCGCGCTGGGCGACGACCGATTGACCATCCACGTCCTGCGTCCGGCGGCCGACCCGTTGGCGTAGGCGCCGGTCGCCGCGCCGCCCGGGTGACCCGCTCAGCCGGCGAGCCGGGCCAGGAAGCCGTGCATGCGCTCGAGCGCGAGGGCGAGGTTCGCGCGCGAGGTCGCGTAGGAGAGGCGCAGATGGTCGGCGCCCTCGGCGCCGAAGGCCGAGCCGGCGAGGAGGGCGACGCCGGCCTCCTCCAGCAGGCGGTCGGCCAGCTCGTCCGCGCCCAGGGGGACGCCCCTCACGTTGGGGAACGCGTAGAAGGCGCCGCTCGGCGTCACGCACGCCACGCCGGGCAGGGCGTTGAGGCCGGCGACCACGAGGTCGCGGCGCGCGGCGAACTCGGCCACCATGGCGGCCACGTCGTCCTGCGGCCCGGTCAGCGCCGCGATGCCGGCGCGCTGGACGAAGGGCGGCACGCACGACGTCGAGTTGACGAAGAAGCGCGTGAGCGGCTCGACCAGGGTCTCCGGCACGGCCGCGTAGCCGCAGCGCCAGCCGGTCATCGCGTAGGTCTTCGAGAAGCCGTCGAGCAGCACCGTGCGCTCGAGCATCCCCGGCACGCTGGCGATCGAGGCGAAGGCGTCGCCGTAGACCAGGCGCGCGTAGACCTCGTCGGAGAGGACCCACGCCGGCGTCCCGGCGATGAGCTGCGCCGCCGCGGCGAGATCGGGCGCCGGCGTCAGCCCGCCCGTCGGGTTGTGGGGCGAGTTGAGGACGACGAGCTTGGTGCGGTCGCTCAGGCGCGCCTCGAGCTCGTCGAGCGCGAAGCTGAACCCGCGCTCCTCGCGCAACGGGAGCGGCACCGGCGTGCCGCCGGCCCAGCGGATGGCCGACTCGTAGATGGGGAAGCCGGGATCCGGATAGACGATCTCGTCGCCCGGCTCGCAGACGGCGAGGATGGTGAAGAAGAGGAAGGGCTTGGCGCCGTTGGCCACCAGCACCCGCTCGGGCGCGACGGTCACGCCGCGGGTGCGCGTGAGCTCGGCCGCCACCGCCTCGCGCAGCTCGGGCAGGCCGGCCGCCGGGCAGTAGTGGGTCTCGCCCGCCCGCAGCGCGGCCACCGCGGCCTCGGTGACATGCGCCGGCGTGTCGAAGTCGGGCTCGCCGATCTCCAGGTGCACCACGTCGCGCCCGGCGCGCTCCATCGCCCTCGCGCGCGCGAGGACCGAGAAGGCCGACTCCGTCCCGAGGCGGGCCACGCCCGCCGCCAGGCCGGCTGACTCAGGGGCGCCGAGCACGCGCAGGAGCATACGCGCCCGCCGCGCTGGCCCGGCTCAGGTCGAGGGGGCGAGCCGCTCGAGCGGGGATGGCTCGCCGCGCCGCCGGCGGCGGGCCGCGGCGAGCTGATCGGCGGCGATGACCGCGGCCAGGACGACGCAGAGCAACCCGGCCACGACGAGCGCCGGCGCGAACGTGCCGATGAGGCCGACGGCGAGGCAGGCCAGCGCGGCGACCACGCGCCTGCCGCTGATCGTTCGGGTCATCCGCAGGCGCAACGCGACGAGGGCGAGCAGGTAGAGCGCCGGGCCGCACGCGACCGCGGCGAGCTCCGGATGCGGCAGCTCGTCGGTGGGGTGCGCGATGACGATCTCGTCGCCGACCGCGCTGAGCAGGATCCCGGCGACGATCAGCACGTGCAGGTAGGTGTAGGCGTCGCGGGCGAGGAGGGTGCGGTTCTCGGCCTGCTCGAGCCGGCGCTGGGCGATCGCGGCGACGAGGTTGAAGTACAGCCACCACAGCGCGGCCGTGGCGAGGAAGGCCAGGCCGAAGGCGGCCACCCTCGCGGTCGTGAGCTCGAGCTCGCCCGTGGTGGCGCCGGTGATCACGATCGACTCGCCGAGCGCGATGATGATGAAGAGCTGGAAGCGCTCGGCGAAGTGCTCGGTGCCGAGCTCCCACGCCCCGGGGCTGAGGCGCCGTCGCCCGGGCAGCCAGTAGGTCACCAGCGGCGCCGCGTAGTCGAGGGCGAGCGCCGCCAGCCAGAGGAGGGTTCGTGCCGTGCCGTCGACGAGCCCGCCCGCGATCCAGAGTGCGCCCGCGGCCATCAGCCAGATCAGGATCCCTCCGGACCGCTGGCGCTCCAGCGTGCCGCGCTCCGCGGCGACGAAGGTCAGGAACCAGTGGCGCCCGACCTGGATCGCCACGTAGGAGCCGACGAAGAGCAGCGCCCGGCCGCCGAAGGCATCCGGGATGGCGATCGCCATCAGCAGGCTGAGCAGCATGAGCGCGATCACGAGCAGCCGGACGGCCGTCGACTCCGGATCGAGCTCGTTGGTGACCCACGTCGTGTAGTTCCACGACCACCACACGACCAGCAGCACGAGCGCCGACTGACCGACGCCCTCCCACGTCAGATGCGTGAGCAGCAGGTGCGAGACCTGCGTGATCGCGAAGACGAAGACGAGGTCGTAGAACAGCTCGAGCGTGGTCGCGCGCTGCGGTCCCCCGGCATCGCGACGCAGCGACGCTCTGGCCACGATCCGATTCAGCCGGGTGTGCGCTCGGGGTGGCGCGGCAGCCCGTCGTCCGGGATCGGCTCCCAGGGCGCCGCGTAGGCGACGAACTGGCGCGCCGTGGGCCGCACGCCGGGATCCCCGTCGAAGGCTCCGAACCGCACGGCCCGGATCGCGCCCGTCTCGGGGTCGCGCGCGAACAGCGCGGAGCCGCAGGCGCCGCAGAAGACCTTCTCGAGGCCGTCGCCCGGGCTCCAGCCACGCAGGTGCTCCTCGCCCGCTACCACTCGCACGGAGTCCGGGGCAACGCGTGCGGAGATCGCGGCGGCGGTCCCGGTGCGGCGCTGGCAGCGCGTGCAATGGCAGTAGACGGCGCTCGCCAGCGGTTCGGTGATCTCGAAGCGCACGGCGCCGCAACCGCAGCCGCCGGTGAGGGGAAGGGAGACGTCGGAGGCCATGTCCGCACGGTACCCGCTCACCAGGGGACGACGCGGACGCGCTCGCGGGCGGCGGCGTACGCGGCCTCGTCGACATCGCCCGCCAGCGGCGCGTGCACGGCGGCCGCCGACACGGCGACCGCGTCGGCGAGGCGCTCCGGCCAGCTGCGCCCGGCGACCAGGCCGGCGGTCAGGGCGGCGACCACGGCGTCTCCGGCGCCGGTGGGGTTGCCGTCCACGGACAGCGGCGGCTCGGCCTTCCAGCGCCCCTCCGCCGTGTCCGCCGCCAGGCCCGCGGCGCCCAGCGAGGCCACCACGGCGCGCGCGCCGGCGCGACGGAGCGCCGCGCAGGCGCGCCCCAGCTCGGCGAGGCCGGTGGCGGCGCGGAGCTCGGCGAGGTTCGGCTTGGCGACGTCCGGCCCGGCCTGCACCCCGGCCCGCAGGGCGGCGCCGTCGGCGTCGAGGACGACCGGCGCGCCGGCGTCGCGCGCGAGCCCGACGAGGAGGGCGTAGGCGTCCAGCGGCACGCCCGGCGGCAGGCTCCCGGAGAGCACCACGGCGGCGGCGTCGGCGACCAGCGCGCGGAGATGGCGCAGGAGGCGGTCCCACTCGCCCGGCGTGATCAGGGGGCCGGGCTCGTTGAAGAGCGTTGCGCCGGGGGCCTCGCGCTGAACCACCGTCACCGTGCGCCGGCAGTCGCCGGCCACGTCGACGAGCGCCGCCGGCAGGCCGGCGGCCCGCAGGTCGGCGCGGATCAGCTCACCCGTCGCGCCGCCGGCAAGGCCGGTGACGGTGACGTCGTGACCGAGCCCGGCGAGCACGCGCGCCACGTTGATGCCTTTGCCGCCGGCGCGCTGGGCGACGGATCGGACCCGGTGCGACTCGTCGACGACAAGCCGCTCCACCTCGTAGGTGACGTCGAGCGCGGCGTTGAGCGTGACCGTGACGATCACTGCGGGACCCACTCGCCGGCCGCCATCACGGCGCGCAGCTCCAGGTCCTCGTCGAGGACCACCAGGTCGGCCCGGCGACCGCTCGCGATCGCGCCGACCTCGCGCAGGCCGAGGACGCGCGCCGGCGTCGAGGCGGTCATCGCCACCGCCTCCTCCACCGGCAGCCCCACGTCGTGGACCAAGCGCGCGAACGCGCGGTCCATGGTCAGCACGCTGCCCGCCAGCGAGCTTCCGTCCTCCAGCTCGGCCACGTCGCCGCGGACCATCACGGTCATCGGCCCGAGCCGGTAGGTCCCGTCGCCCATGCCGGCCGCGGCCATCGCGTCGGTGATGGCCAGGAGCCGGCCGGCGCCGGCCGCTCGAGCGGCAAGGCGGACGGCGCCGTCGTGGACGTGGACGCCGTCGCAGATGAGCTCGCACGTGACCGCGGGGTGGGCGAGCGCCGCGCCGGCCACGCCCGGCTCGCGGTGATGGAGCGGACGCAGGCCGTTGAAGAGGTGGGTGACGTGGGTCGCGCCGGCGGCGAAGGCCTCCTCGGCCTGCGCCGCGGTCGCGTCGCTGTGCCCGATGGCGGCGACCAGGCCGGCCGCGGCGGCGTGGCGGACGAGGTCCAGTCCGCCCGGCAGCTCGGGTGCGACGGTGACCATGCGCACCGCGCCGTCGCCGGCGGCCAGCAGGCGCTCGAGCTCGGCCGGGTCGGGCGCGCGCATGTCACGCTCGCTCTGGGCGCCGCGCCGGGTGGGGTTGAGCCACGGGCCCTCGAGGTGGATGCCTTCGAGAACGCCCTCGGCCGCCAGCCCGGCCAGGGTCGTCACGGCGGCGGCCATCTCGTCCAACGGGGCGGTGACCACGCTGGCGATCGTGCTCGTGGTCCCGCGCGTGCGATGGAACGCGGCTGCGCGGCGCGCGTCCTCGACGCGCGCCGTCGTGTAGGCGGCGCCCGCGCCGCCGTGGACGTGGACGTCGACGAAGCCGGGGACGACCCACGCGCCGTCGAGCTGCTGCACCGCGCTCCCCGCGGCGGGCTCGCCGGTGCCCACGGCCTCGATGCGCTCGCCGGCGATCCGGATCCAGCCGGGAGCCAGCACGCCGGCGGGCGTGACGATCCGCGGCGCGGCGAGGACGGTCGTCGAGCCGGCCACGATCAGCCGTCCGGGCTCGCGGCGGTCAGGAGGGCGGCGAGCTCGCGCAGCGCACGCTCGGCGTCCGGCCCGCGCGCCTCGAGGCGCAGCCGCGCGCCCGTGTCGGCGCCCAGCGCGAGAACGGCGAGCATGCTCGAGGCGTCGGCGCGCGCGCCGTCGTGGACGAGCGTCACGGCGGCGTCGAGCTCGGCCGCCCGCCGCACCAGCTCGTCCGCCGGCCGCGCGTGCAGCCCTTCGGGATGGGCGAGGACGAGCTCCACCGCGAGCCCGCCGTCGGCGAGGCGCGCCGGAGCGAGCGGCTCGGCCTCGCCGCCCGGCGCGTCCGCCCGCACCTCGGTGCCGGCCAAACCGTCCGCGAGCGGCTCGGCGCCGCCGCCGGCGGGCTCGTGCGACAGGGCGAGCCGCACCGCGGGCGCGTCGGGCGCCGCGAGCGCCGCTTGGGCGCGGCGCTCGAGCTCGGAGAACGTCGTCGTGCCCAGACGCTCGCGGGTCGCGTCGAGCGCGGACGGGACCATCGAGAGCTCGTCGACGCCGAGCCCGGCGAGGGCCTGCTGGACGATCGGATCGGAGGCCGCCTCGCCGCACACCGCGACGTGCGAGCCGTGGCGCCGGACGGCGTCGACCACCATGGCCACCGCGCGCAGGAGCGCGGGGTGGCACGGATCGAGCAGCGCGGCCACGGCCGCGTTGTCGCGGTCGGCGGCCACCAGGTACTGGAGGAGGTCGTTGGTGCCGATCGACAGCAGGTCGCACCGCTGGGCCAGCTCCTCGGCGAGCAGGACGGCGGCGGGCGTCTCGATCATCGCCGCGATGGCGACGTCGCCGGTGGCGACTCCGGCGGCCTCGAGCTCCCGGCGACGGTCGCGCAACCGCTGGACGACCGCGTCGACCTCTCCGACGGACGACACCATCGGGACCATGACCGCGACCGGCCCCGCGGCGGCCGCGCGCAGGAGGGCGCGCAGCTGGGCGTCGAGGACGTCGGGGTGGCCGTCCCACAGGCGCACGCCGCGACGCCCGAGCATCGGGTTGGGCTCCGGCTCGAGCGCCAGGGCCGGCAGCGGCTTGTCGCCGCCCACGTCGAGCGTGCGGAAGACGACCCGGCGCCCGTCCATCGCCTCCACCGTCGCAGCGTAGGCGGCAGCCTGCTCGTCCTCGTCGGGGAGATCGGCGCGGCCGAAGAACAGCAGCTCGGTGCGGAAGAGGCCGATCTCGCTCGCGCCGGCCGCCGCCGCGCGGCGGGCCTGCTCCGCGGAGCCCACGTTGGCGGCCAGCGCGATCGTGTGTCCGTCGCGCGTGCGCGCGGGCAGGGCGGGCGAGGGGGCGGCCGCGCGCGCCTCGCGCACGCGACGCTCGACCTCCGCGACGCGCTGCGCCGACGGATCGATCTCGACGGTCCCGGCGTCGCCGTCGACCACCACCGTCGTCCCCTCGGCCAGCGCGTCGATCGCGCTCCCCGCCTGTCCGACCGCGGGGATCCCGTACGTGCGCGCGAGGATCGCCGTGTGCGACGTCGGGCCGCCCGAGCCCAGGACGATCGCGCGCAGGCGCGCATGGTCGAGGGCCACCGCGTCGGACGGAGTAAGCTCTGAGGCCACGAGCACGGCGCCGTCCGGCAGCTCCGGCGCCCGCGCGTGCGCCGGCCCTCCGCGAAGCGCGGCGGCGAGCCGCGCGCCGACGTCGCGCACGTCGATCGCGCGCTCGCGCAGGCGCTCGACGCGCTGGGCCGCGAGCTCGACTGCCACCGCGTCCGCCGCGCGCAGCACCGCGGTGGCGGCGTCCTCGCGGTGCTCGCGCACGCGCGCGCACGCGGCGTCGAGCAGCGTGGCGTCGCGCGCGAGGCCGGCGTGGGCGCGCACGATCGCCCCCTCGACGGCATCTGCCGCCTGCGATGCCTGGCGGGCGAGCTCGGAGGCCAGCGTGGCGCTCGCCGCCCGCAGTCGCTCGCACTCGGCAGCGACGGCGCCGGCGGCGACGTGCCGTGGCGCCGGGGCGCTCGGCGCGCTTTCCCATCGCACCACGCGGCCGACGGCGATGCCCGGCGATGCCGCACGCCCGCTGATCGTCATCGGTGCTGCCTTGCTCTCCATGGGCTCCTTACCAGATCACAGAGCCTTGCACGATTTGCGCAGTGAGGCTCAAATATGCTCTAATATAAGCATTGCCGCGCAGAAATGAGCACCGGCTGGCAAGAACGACGTGACCGACGGACACCACACCTACGACGAGATCATCTCCCAGAGCGAGGTCTGGCCTGCCGTATTGGCCCACGTCAACGGCGTCGCGCTGCCGGCGCCGGACGCCTACGACGATGTCCTCATCACCGGCTGCGGTTCGACGCACTACCTGGCGCAGTGGGCCGCCGGTCGCTGCGGCGAGCTGCACGGCGTCCGCGCCGTCGCGCTGCCCGCCTCCGACCTCCTGGTCGCCCCGCAGGCCTGGCTGCGCGCAGGCCGCACGCTGCTGGTCGTCGTGTCGCGCTCCGGCGAGACGACCGAGTCGCTGCGCGCGGTGGCCGCGTTCCGCGAGCGCTGCGAGGGCGACGTCCTCGCCATCACGTGCGCTCCGGGCTCCGCTCTCGCGCTGACCGCCGACGCCACGCTCACCGCGCCCGACGCGCGCGAGTCGAGCTTCGCCCAGACCCGCACCTTCACCTCGATGATGCTCTGTGTGGCGCGATGGCTGCTGGGCCGCGCCGATCGCACGGTCGGCGAGGCGCTCGCGGTCGCGTGCGGCGACACGCTCCAGGCCTCCGAAGGGCTCGTGGACGCCCTGGCCTCCGACCGGGTGCGCAGCTTCTTCTTCCTCGGCTCGGGCGCCCGCTACGGCCTGGCCTGCGAGGCCATGCTCAAGATGACCGAGATGGCGCTCGCGCCGGCGAAGGCGTTCCACACGCTCGAGCTCCGTCATGGCCCGATCTCGATCGTCGACGACGGCAGCGCCGTCATCGCGCTGCTCGACGAGTCCGCCGGGCTCGAGGCGGCCGTGCTGTCGGACATGGCGCGACTCGGAGCGCGCACCGCTGCGCTGGCCCCGGCGCCGGTCGGCGCGGCGGACGAGACGCTCGTCCTCGCCGAGGACGTCCCGCCCGTCTGGCGCGACGTCCTCTACCTGCCCGCGCTGCAGATGGCCGCCTACCAGCGGGCGGTGCGCGCCGGCCTGGATCCCGATCGTCCGGCGAACCTCGACCCCGTCGTGGTCCTCGACGACTGATGGAGGGCGCGACCATGGAACCGCTGACCGAGCACGTTGCCGCCAGGGCCGACGCCGCCGACTGGCGCGCCGCCGTGCGCCTCGCCGGCGACCTGCTCGTGAGCGCGGGTCTGGCGACGGCCGAGTACGCGGGCGCGATGGAGGAGGCCCGGGAGGAGCTCGGCCCCTACATGGTGATCGCGCCCGGTGTCGCCATGCCCCATGCGCGGCCGGAACGCGGCGTGCTCGCTCCCGGGGTCGCGGTCGTGACGCTCGTCACGCCCGTGGCCTTCGGCCATGCCGCCAACGACCCGGTCGACGTGGTCATCGCCTTCGCCGCCGAGGACAAGTCCGCGCACCTCGCGACGCTGCAGCGCATCGCCGCGCTCGTCACCGATCCGGACGCGCTGAGCGCGGTCCGCGGTGCCCACGACGACGGCGAGCTGCGGGCCGCGCTCGCCACGAGGAGGACCGCATGATCCGGATTGCGACCGTGTGCGGGATGGGCTTCGGCACGAGCATGATGCTCAAGCTGACGATCCAGCAGATCCTGCGCGACGAGGGCATCGACGCGAAGGTCGACCCGGTCGACCTCGGATCGTTCAAGACGATGCCGGCGGACGTGGTGGTGGCGCCCACGGACATGGGAGCGCAGGTGTCGGGCACGCCGGCGCGCGTGGTCCTGATCGACAACCTGATCGACAAGGACGAGATCCGCCGCAAGGTGGTCGCGGTGCTGCGCGCGGAGGGCTAGCGCGGTCATCGCTCGGCAGGCAACGAGGGTCAACCAGGAGAGAGAGGGACGATGGACGTAGTGAGGTTCTTCGTGGAGCTGCTCAAGCTCCCGGCGATCGTGGTGGGGCTGATCGCTCTGATCGGCCTCGTCGCCCAGCGCAAGCGAGTGGGCGAGGTGGTGACCGGCACGCTGAAGACGACGCTCAGCCTGCTGATCATCGGCGGTGGGATCGGCGTGCTCATCAACGCCCTGCTCCCGATCCAGACGATGTTCGAGCTCGGCATCGACAAGAATCGCTTCGACACGTTCGTGACGTTCGACGAGGCGGTCGTGAGCGCGGTCCAGAACGCGAACGTCGGCGACATCGGCGTCCTCATCGGCTGGACGCTGCTGTTCGGCTACGCCTTCCACCTGTTCCTCGCGCGCGTGACGCCGTTCCGCTACGTCTACCTGACCGGCCACATGATCTGGATCCACGCCGGCGCCTACGCGATCCTCTACGACAGCTTCGGCCTCCCGAAGGGCCTGACCGTCGTGCTCGCCTCGCTGACCTTCGGGACCTACATGACGCTCGCGCCGGCGGCCGCGCAGCCGGTCATGCGGCGGATCACCGGAACCGACGAGGTCGCCTTCGGCCATGGCCAGACGATCCTCAACCTCGTGGCGGCGGGGGCCGGGAAGGTGGTGGGCAAGGGCAGCCGCACGACCGAGGAGATGCGCGTCCCGGAGGGGTTGAACTTCTTCCGCGACATCGCGGTCTCCACCACCATCGTCATGCTCGTCGTGGCCTACGCCGCCGCCCTGCTGGCGATCGGCCAGGTCGGCGTGGACGGCTTCTTGAAGGCGTTCGGGGAGCAGATCCCCAAGGGCCAGAGCTGGGTCGTCTTCACGCTCCTGCAGGCGCTCGGCTTCACCGCCGGGATGCTGATCCTGCTCTTCGGCGTGCGCATGCTCATCGCCGAGATCGTGCCCGCGTTCCACGGGATCGCCGAGCGCCTGATTCCCGGCGCTCGCCCCGCCCTCGACGTGCCCGTGATCTTCCCGTTCGCCCCGAACGCGCTGATCGTCGGCCTCATCTCCGGGCTCATCGGCCAGATCGTCGGCATGGTGGCGCTGGTCGCCATCGGCTGGCCGGTGCCGATCCCGAGCATGATCGTGGCCTTCTTCGCGTCGGGGGCCGGAGCCATCTTCGGCAACGCCACCGGAGGACGCCGCGGCGCCTGGCTGGGCGGCTTTTTGTGGGGCTTCCTCGGCTGGCTGATCATCAGCTACGCCTACCATGAGCAGGTCTTCGGAAACCTGAACCAGATGGGCGCCAAGGGGCTCGCCTTCACGGTCCCCGACGCGATCGTGCCGGGCATCATCATCCACTGGATCGCGCAGCTCTTCGGAGCCTGAGCGGTTCGACGACCAAAGGAGAACGGCAGTGGCGAGCGAGCTCGCACCGCGCTACCTCGACGCGATCATCGGCCTGTTGGAGCGCGTGCGCGACGAGGAGCAGGAGAACCTCGCCACTGCGGCGGAGGCGATCGCTGAGGCGATCGCCTCCGGGCACCGGGTGTTTGCCTTCGGCTGCTCGCACTCGTCGCTGCCGGTGCAGGACATCGTCTATCGGGCCGGCGGCCTGATGCTCGTCAACCCGCTGTTCGGCCCCGGGATCGCCGCGCTGGACACGCGCCCGACGACGCTCGGGACCGCCATCGAGAAGCTCCCCGGCTACGCCACGGCGCTGCTCGACAACAGCCCGGTGCGGGCCGGCGACGTGGTCCTCGTGGTGTCGGTCTCCGGCCGCAACGCCGTGCCCATCGAGTTGGCGCAGGTCGCGCGCGAGCGCGGAGCGACCGTGATCGGCGTGACGTCGCTGGCCTACAGCGACGCCGTCGAGTCCCGCCACGAATCGGGCCTGAAGATGAAGGACCTCTGCGACCTCGTGCTCGACAACAAGGTCGCTCCGGGCGATGCGATCCTCGAGCACGAGGCCGTGCCGCAGCGCTTCTGCCCCGGGTCGGGCGTGACCTCGACGGCGCTCCTGCACGCGCTCATGGCCGCCACCATCGAGCGGCTGGTCGCCCGCGGGATCGAGCCGCCGGTGTTCCTGGCCGCCAACGTCGACGGCGGCGCCGAGTGGAACGACCGGCTCCTCGCCGAGCACCTCGAGCGGATCTTCTACCTCTAGCCGACCGCGCAGCGGCGCGCGGCTTGGCACGATGTGCGCATGGGTCGGTACGAGCGCTGGAACCTGCTGCTTGAGCTCCTGGCCCGCGACGGGCAGCTGAGCGTCGACGACGCGGCGCGGGAGCTGGCGGTCTCGACCGCCACCATCAGGCGTGACTTCGAGGAGCTCGCGCGTCAGCAGATGCTCACGCGGACGCGCGGAGGGGCGGTGGGCAACACGGTGGCCTATGACCTGCCGCTGCGCTACAAGACCGCGCGGCACGCGTCGGAGAAGGAGCGGATCGGGCGCGCCGCGGCGGGGATGGTGGGCGCGGGCGCGGTCGTCGGCCTCAACGGCGGCACGACCACCACCGACGTGGCGCGGGCGCTCGCGCTGCGCACGGACCTCAACGGCTCGCGCGAAGCCGGCAAGCTGACGGTCGTCACCAACGCGCTCAACATCGCCAACGAGCTCGCCGTTCGCCAGCACGTGAAGATCGTCGTCACCGGGGGAATACCGCGGGCGCAGTCCTACGAGCTGGTCGGCCCTCTCGCGCGGCTCGTGCTCGAGGAGGTCAGCCTCGACGTGGCCTTCATCGGCGTCGACGGGATCAACACGGCCGTGGGCGCCACGACGCACAACGAGGAGGAGGCCAGCGTCAACCAGCTGATCGTGCAGCGCGCGGCGAAGGTGGTCGTCGTGGCCGACAGCTCGAAGCTCGGTCGCCAGGCCTTCGCGCGGATCTGCGGACTGGACGAGCTCGACGGCCTCATCACCGATCGACCGGACGACATGGAGGAGATCCAGCGCCTCGAGGAGGCGGGCGTGACGGTCACGCTCGTCTAGCGCGCGGCGCCGGCCTCCTAGCGGTCGCGGTCGACGTCGGCCTGCGGGGCCGCCGTGGCGGCGTCCTTCAGGTCGGGCTCGGCGTCTGCGGGCAGGTCGGGCCCGCCGTCGGTCACGGCGTCGGCGTTGTCGCCGCCCGCGGGGTCGATGCCGTCCTCGGTCGCCGGCTCGTCCGAGCCGGTGGTCTGCCCGAGCACCGAGCTCTTGAGCTCAGGATCCTCATCCAGCATCTCTCGCGGCGCGTCGGACCCGCCCAGCTCGGCGGGCACGAGGCCGTCCTGCGCGGTGCGCGCCCACTCGCCCTTCTCGCGCGCCTCGGCTTCCCCTGGCGTGGGGCCGCCCCGCTGCTCGCTCGGCTTCTGCGAGCCCTGCTCGTCGCCACTGCCAGCCATGAATCCTCCTTGCGGTCGGTACGTCGGGTGCAGGAGCACGCTGTACCCGCGTCAGCTCCCAAGCAGCCGCACGCCGGGGCGCGCCGACTAGGGTCCGCCGTGCGTGACGGCCGCCTACGACGAGATCGGACGGGACTACGGTGAGTACCGCCGCGCTGATCCGCGCCTCGCCGCCGCGATCTGGGCCGCGCTCGGCAACGCTCGCAGCGTCATCAACGTCGGCGCGGGCAGCGGCTCCTACGAGCCGGCGGACCGCGACGTCCTGGCCGTCGAGCCATCGGCGGTGATGATCGCTCAACGCCCGCCCGGCGCCGCGCGGGCACTGCAGGCCACCGCCGAGTCGCTTCCGCTCTACGACGACTCGTTCGACGCTGCTATGGCGGTCCTGACGCTTCAGCACTGGACCGACGTCGAGCAGGGCCTGGCCGAGCTCTCTCGTGTCGCGCGGCAGCGGATCGTCCTCGTCACCATGGACGTCGAGCAACTCGGTGAGCACTGGCTCATCCGCGACTACATCCCCGAGACGCTCGCCACCCAGGCGGTGGCCTTCCCGTCCATCAGCTCCCTCGAGCGAGCGCTCCCCGGCGCCTCCGTCTCGGTTCTGGCAGTCCCCCGCGACTGCACCGACCGGTTCATGGCCGCCCTGTGGGCACGACCCGAGGACTACTTCGATCCGCGCCTCCGCAACGCGACCTCCGCCTGGCATGAGCTCCCGGACCAGATCGTCGAGCGGGCGCTCGGCACGCTTCGCTGCGACCTCGACAGCGGACGCTGGGACGAGCGCTACGGCCACCTGCGCCGCATGCCTGAGCTCGACGTCGGCCTGCGCATCGTCTGCGCCGAGCTCGGTGCGGGCTAGCTCCCGACGAACGGGTTGTTGACTCGGACGGTCCCGTACGTGCGGTTGTGCTGGAAGTCCTCGGAGTGCAACTCGGCCAGGCCATAGTGCTCGGCGTACGCCCAGAGGTGAGCGTCGAACCAGGAGAGCCGGTAGGCGGCCGCGCCACGAAGTGCAAGGCGGAGGATGTCGTCGTTCGGATGCAGGACGTCGAACTGGAGCAGCAGGTCCTCCGCCTCCTGCGTCGCTTCAGCCATGTCCAGCAGCGGGCCGCCACCGGCGGGTGGCCGCGTCACCGCGGCGACGAACTCCAGCACCGCCTGGTGCGCCAGTCGCAGCTCCCCGCTTTGGATGCCGTGGCGCAGGAGCTCTGTCGCGACGCGCTGCTTGTCGGGGAACCGTGGGTCGAAGCGGTAGACGAGGATGTTGGTGTCAACGAGCGCTGCCACGCTCGTAAAGACCCTCGCGTCGCCAACCGCGGTCGCCCCGTCCGCCCCGTCGCTTGCTCTGCTGTCGTGCCTGCTGTCGCTCGGTCGCCTGGTCGAAGCGCTCCAGGCGCCGCTCGCGATCCAGCGCCGCGCTCCTGACCCCAGGCCGCTGGACGCGAATCGCCTCGCCGGCGGGCACGAACTCGATCTCGTCGCCGGCGACGATGCCGTACTGGTCGGCGACGGACTTGGGGATCGTCACCTGCCGCTTGCTCGTCACCCGGGCCACCCGCCTTACTCTAGCAAGGACCATTCCTTGTTCGGCGCGTGGGAATCCAAGATAGGTACCGGCCGCCTCCAAGCTAGGGGGTCCTCCCGATGCGGGCGATGGGGGCCGCCCGTAGGTTCGTGACGACAAGCGGTCAACGAACAGGAGGCACGAAATGCCGCGATACATGGTGCAGCGCCGCTTCGAGGAGGGGCTGCACATCCCGGTGGCCGACGGTGGGGCGGAGCTCTGCCGCGCGGTCGTCGAGCGCAACGCCGAGGAGGGCGTGACGTGGATCAGCTCGTTCGTCAGCGAGGACAAGAGCCGCACGTTCTGCGTCTATGACGCGCCGACTCCCGAGGCGATCCGCAAGACGGCGGCGCGCAACGCGCTGCCGGTCGACGAGATCACTCGTGTGAGCGTTCTCGATCCCTACTTCTACGTGTGAGCAGGAGGACGACATGTTCAAGCACCATGCGATCAGGCGGGCGCTGACCGGCGGTCTCGTGATCGCCGCGGCGGCCTTCCCGTCCGCCGCCCAGGCCAGGCCTGCCCTGGATCCGCCGGCAACGGTGGGCGCGACCCACGCCGCGCCCGCGCGCTCGGGCTTCCAGTGGGACGACGCGGGGCTGGGCGCCGCCGCGGCGGTCCTGGCGCTCGGGGGCGGCGGCGTGCTCGCGACCGGCGTGCGGCGCCGTCGCACCCACCGCACCGTCGTCGGTTGACAGGCGGACCGGCCGGGGCGCGCATCCGATCCCCGGCCGGTCTTCTGCCGGCTGTCGCCGGGGGGTGCGAGACTGGCCCGCGAACATGGAGGGACTCCTCGAGCGCGGCGAGAGCATGGCCGTCCTCAACGAGGTGCTCGCCGGCGTCCGGTCGTCCGCCGAAGGTCGGTTGGTGCTCGTGGGCGGAGAAGCGGGCGTCGGGAAGACGACGCTCCTGCGGACGTTCTGCGAGACACAGGCAGAGCCGGCGCGGATCCTGTGGGGGGCGTGCGAGCCGCTGCGGACGCCCCGCCCCCTGGGGCCGCTGTGGGACGTGGCCGAGGCGACCGGCGGCGAGCTCCAGGACCTCGTCGCAGGAGCGGCCAGGCCGCACGAGGTGGCGCTCGCGCTGCTGGCAGAGCTGCGGGGCCGCGTGCCGGCGGTCCTGGTGCTGGAGGACGTGCACTGGGCGGACGAGGCGACGCTCGACGTGATCACGCTGCTCGCCGCGCGCATCGGCTCGGCTCGCGCCCTCGTGCTCGCGACCTATCGCGACGACGAGCTCGATCGTTCCGAGCAGCTGCGCTTCGTGCTGGGAGAGCTGGTGCGGCGGCCGGGTCGGCTCAAGGTGGAGCCGCTCTCACCCGCGGGCGTGGCGACGCTCGCCGAGCCCCACGGGATCGACGGCGACGAGCTGTACCGCAGGACCGGCGGCAATCCGTTCTTCGTCGTCGAAGCGCTGGCGGCGGCGGGCCAGCAGATCCCGGAGACGGTGCGCGACGCGGTCCTCGCTCGTGCGGCGCGCCTGCCGGAGCCGGCGCGCAGGCTCCTCGACGCCGTCGCGATCGTGCCCGGACAGGTCGACCTGTGGCTGCTCCAAGAGCTGGCGGGCGCCCTCGTCGACCGCGTCGACGAGTGCCTGGCGTCGGGCATGCTGAGCGCGGGCCAAGCGCACGTCGGGTTCCGCCATGAGCTCGCGCGCCTCGCGATCGCCGAGGCGATGCCGCCGAACCGCAGGCTGACGCTGCATCGCGCGGCCCTGGCCGCGCTGGTCGCTCGCGGCCCTCGCGACGCGGATCTCGCGCGGCTCGCCGAGCATGCGGACGCCGCGGGCGACGTCGAGAGCGTGCTGCGCTGGGCGCCGCGGGCGGCCGAGCGGGCCGCCGCGTCCGGGGCCCATCGCGAGGCGGCCGCGCAGTACGCGCGGGCGTTGAGGTTCGCCGACGGCCTCCCGCTGCAGGCGCGCGCCGAGCTCCTGCAGCGCCTCGCCCACGAGTCCTACATCACGGCGCAGTTCGATGCGGCGATCGCCGCGCAGCAGGGAGCGCTCGAGTGCTACCGCGAGCTCGGCGACGAGCGCGGCGAGGGAGATGCCCTGCGCTCGCTGTCGCGGCTCATGTTCTTCGCCGGCCGGACCGACGAGGGCGAGCGGCTCGCCCGAGCCGCCGTCGAGCTGCTCGAGCGGCTGCCCGCAGGGCACGAGCTCGCCATGGCCTACGGCAACGTCGCGCAACGGCGGATGGTCGTCGAGGACGCCGAGGCAGCGGTGGAATGGGGCCATCGCACGCTACAGCTCGCGCAACGCCTCGATGACACCGAGGCCCTGGTCTACGCGCTGACGAACCTCGGCGCGGCGGAGTTCCAGACGGACAGGCCTGAGGGGCGCGACATGCTCGAGCGCGCCCTGGGGCTCGCGCAGCGGCATGGCCTGGAGGAGTACGCCGGACGGGCCTTCGTCCAGCTGGTCTACTCACCGCTGCGGTATCGCAGGTTCGACCTCGCTCGCAGCTACCTCGAGGCCGGCCTCGACTACTGCAGCGCACGAGGCCTGGACACGTGGCGGGTCTACCTGCTCGCCTTACGGGCCCGTCTGGAGCTCAGCCTCGGTCGCTGGGACGAGGCGGCCGATTCCGCAGCCCTGGTCCTGCGCGATCCGCGCAGCGCCCCGGTCGCGCGGAGCTGGGCCCTGCCGGTGCTCGGACTGGTCAGGGCGCGGCGCGGCGATGCACAGGCGTCGGAGCCGCTGGACGAGGCGCACGCTCTCACGCACTCCACCGCGGAGCTCATGCGCATCGCGCCGGTCGCCGCGGCGAGGGCCGAGCTGGCCTGGCTCACCGGCGACCACGCGGCCATCGGAAAGCTGACCGCCGACGCGCTGGCTCTCGCCCAGCAGCGTCAAGCGCGATGGATCGCGAGCGAGCTCGTCTACTGGCGCTGGCAGGCGGGCCTGCGCGACGAGGAGGTCGTTCCCGCGACGGCAACGGACCCGTACAGCCTGGCGATCGGCGGCGAATGGGCGCGAGCGGCCGAGCGATGGAGGGAGATCGGCTGTCCGTACGAGGCGGCGCTGGCGCTCGCCGAGAGCGACGACGAGCAGGCCGTGCGCCAGTCGATCGACGAGCTGCAGCGCCTGGGGGCGCGGCCGGCGTCGGCGATCATCGCTCGCCGCCTGCGCGAGCGCGGCGTCCGCGACGTGCCGCGCGGGCCTCGCCGACGGACGCGGGAGAACCCGGCCGGCCTCACCGCGCGCGAGCTCGAGGTCCTCGAGCTGCTGGCCGAGGGGCTGCGCAACGCGCAGATCGCGCAACGCTTGGTCGTGTCCGAGAAGACCGTCGACCACCACGTCTCCGCAGTGCTGCGCAAGCTCGACGTCCGCACCCGCGGTGAGGCCGGCGCCAAGGCCGCGCGGATCGGGCTCGCCCGTCGCGACGCAGGTGACGGGCGCTCACAGCCATAGCGCTCAGCCGGCCTAGCCGGCGAGCTGGCGCGCCGCGGGCGCGCCGGCGCCCTCCAGCGACGCGAAGTGGTCCTGTGCCGGCTCGTCCCAGAGCGCGTGGCGCTCGGTGAAGACATCGTGGGCACGTGAGCGCGGCCACCCGCTCGGCAGGACGTGCTCGGGGAGGTCCGGGTCGACGAACGGGAACTTGCGCCACTCGTGGACGAGCAGCGTCTGAGCGCGGAAGATGGCCTCGGGCGTGCTCGGCCGGAGCCGGCCGAAGTTCGCGATGAACTGCCGGTAGGCGTCCGCGACCGCTTGCAGGTCCCACGCCTGGGCGACCACGTGCGCCGGGTCGCCGACGCTGCCCAGCTCCGCGCGGAAGGAGAGCAGCTCCGCGACGGAGTCGTCGCTGGCGATCTCGCCGAGCTCGCTCTCGCGGTCGACGTGCGGCGTGATCCACAGCCCTCCGCCCAGCGAGCCGAAGCCGGCCCACGCCAGCGCGCTGCGCGCCTGATGGCGAACCTCGCGCGACTCCTCGGGCACGCGCAGCACGACGAGCAGCCATTGCCCGTCCCAGTCCCACGGCTCGCCGAACGAGTAGATGCGCTCGGCCCCGCTGCGCAGCATGTCGGCGGTGTCGGGCAGGAGGTGGACGCGCGACCGCCGCCCGTGGCGCTCGGTCCGCAACCAGCCCGCCGTGACGCTGCGCGCCAGCGCCTGCCGTGCGGCCTGGGTCTTGTAGCCCACCGCGCCGAGCGCCGCGATCAGCGTCTCCTGCCACACGCCGTCGTGGCGCGGCAGCACGTACTCGCCGAGCACGGTGAGCAGGACGGACCGCGCGGCCGGGGCCCCAACCGAGCGTCGACGCAGCTGGTGGTTCACGGCGGGCAGCCTAGCGGCGCCGGCGGCACGCTCAGTTGCCTCCGCCCGGCGGCCCGGCTCGGTCGCGCGCGTCGTCGAAGTCCTCGCGCACGGCCTCGAAGTAGCTGTTGCACGCCGCGCAGCGCCACTGCGCGGTGATGATCTGGCCGCCCCACTGCCCGACGCGCTCGACGTCGCGGGCGCCGCAGAAGGGGCAGCTCGGAGCGGCGGTCCGGGGCGCGCTCGTCAGGCCTGGATCGCCTCCCGGATGGCCTCGCGCGGCACGATGATCATGTGCACCCACGGCTGCTCGTCGTAGATCGAGCGGGCAGCCACGAGGGCGAGGTCCTCGTCGGCCTCGGTCACCGTCCCGACGTGGTGCAGCGGCTCCTCGTAGGCCTTGCGCGCGAAGACCTCCCACACGTGCTCCGGCCCGGTGGTCACGCCACGATCCCCAGGCCGCGCATCGTCGCGCGCGCCTCCTCGCGGATCCGGCTGCGCGTCCACACCGGGTCCCAGACGACCTCGATCCGCACCTCGTCGACGTCGGGCTCGGCCATCAGGCGCTCGCGGATGTCGTCCTCGATGAAGTCCATGGCGGGGCAGCCCATCGCGGTGAAGGTGAGCTCGAGGTCCACGGCGCGGTCGGCCTCGCGGTAGGCGATGGAGACGATGAGGCCCATGCCCACGACCGAGATCGGGATCTCCGGATCCTCGACCTCGCGCAGTGCCTCCCACAGGCGCGCCTCGACCTTCTGCGCCTCGGTCAGGCTCATGCCGCCAGTGGCTCCCCGCGCGAGCGATAGCCCTTCTGCAGCCGCCCGACGTAGTCGCGGTTCATCGGGCCGCGGGCCTTCCAGCGCGTCAGCACCTCGTCCCACGAGCACGGGCCCTGTTCGAGCAGCCACGTCTTGCGCTCGGCGTCGAAGCGGGCGGGGAACGGGCAGTCGATGACGTAGCGCTCCTCGTCCTCGTCGAAGTGCGCCGGCACGTGCAGCCCGGCCTCCTGCATGAACGGCACGACCTCGGCCATCCACGCCTGGCGCAGCTCGTCGTTGGTCTTGCCCTTGAAGCCGTACTCGAGCTGGATGCCGTGCCGCTTCTGGTCGTCGGGCAGGCCGAACCACTCGAGCGTGAGGATGAACATCCAGTCCAGCGAGCCCTGGAGCCCGCGCTTGTGGTCGGGGTCGGCGCAGAGCTTCTTGACCCACGTGCGCCCGTGGCGCAGGTGGAAGGTCTCCTCCTTGTCGACCTTGGCCAGGGCGCGCTTCCAGGGGCCGAAGGTGCTGGACTGGTGGACGTCGGAGAGCAGGACGAAGCCGGCCTGGTCGTAGAGCGCGTTGGCGAGCACGAGCTCGTGCCAGGAGTCCAGCGCCACGTCGAAGGCGTACGGGTACTTGAACTGCTCGGGCTCGCGCTCGTAGATGAGCGTCGCCATGTCCACGCCGAGGTCGCCGAGCAGTCGGTAGCCGATGTGGGCGTGGGCGAGCTCGTCCTGGATGATCGAGACCGCCGATCCGAAGTTGTTCAGGGCCGGAGCGTGGCGGGCGGCGCGCAGGTAGGCGGGCGCACTGACGAGCTCGGTGTCGGCGGAGACGGTGAGGATCCGGCGGATCCCTGTGAGGTACTCCGGCGACATATGCTGGAGGCCCTCGACGAGCTTGCCCGCCGCGAGGTGCGCCCGGACCTCGTCCTCCGTGCGCGGCGCCAGGTCCTCGACGGTGGGCGTGGTGGATGTCATCGGGCGGCCGGAAGCTCCTTGCGCATACTTATGACAGTTCTCTGACGGCCGACAGCGTATCGTCGTGCGCACCGCGCCGTCAAGGCGGGCGGCGGACCCACGCAATACATGTGACACTTGACTGACGACCGGCACGAGTTAGTATATCTGCGCCATGGCCACCGGCGACGATCAGGCGCTCGTGCTGCAGTCGGTGCACGAGGGGGTGCTGACCCTCACCCTCAACCGGCCCGCGCGCCGCAACGCGATCGACCCCGCGCTCCGGGATGCGCTTGCGGCGGAGCTCGACGCCGCCGCCTCCGACCCGGCGGTGCGCGGCGTCGTGCTGGCGGGCGCGGGCGGCGCCTTCTGCGCGGGCGCCGACCTCGGGCGCCTCGACGAGCTCCACGACGCCCGGGCCTACCGGCACGTCTCGCACCGGCTGACGGACCTCGTCGCCTCGCTCGAGCGGCTGGAGAAGCCAGTCGTCGCCGCGATCGACGGCGTCGTCACCGGCGCCGGGCTGGCCCTCGCGCTCGCCTGCGACTGGCGCGTCGGCTCGCCGCGCGCACGCGTCCTCTTCCGCGAGGGGCGCATCGGGCTGGTCCCGACGCACGGCGGCCTGACGCGGCTCGTCAAGCTGCTCGGCCTCGCCCGCGCCAAGGAGGTGCTGCTGGGCGGCGACGATCTCGACGCGGCGGCCGCGCACGCCGCCGGGCTCCTCACCGAGCTCGCGCCGGCGGAGTCCGACGTCGTCGATCTCTCGCGCGCGCGCGCGGTGACGATGCTCGGGCGGGCGCCGCTGTCCTTCGCTGCGGCCAAGCGCCTGCTGGCGCTGGCGGCGGATGTCGACCAGGGCAGCGCGATGCTCGTCGAGAGCCTCGTGCAGACCCAGCTGCTGCAGACGGCCGACCACCACGAGGGCCTCGCCGCGGCGCGCGAGGGGCGCGATCCGGTCTTCGAGGGGCGCTGATGGCGGCCCTTCGACGTCGCCGTGGCGGAGGGAGCGTGGCGGCATGACCGCGCTGCGAGCGGTCGTGGTCGGGGCCGGGCCCGCCGGCTTCTACACGGCCGATCAGCTCCTCGGCGAGGGCTTCGAGGTCGACCTGCTCGACGCGCTGCCCACGCCCTTCGGCCTCGTGCGTTCCGGCGTCGCGCCCGACCACCCGAACATCAAGGCCGTCACGCGCGTCTACGAGAAGACCGCGACGCGCGACGGCTTCCGCTTCTTCGGCGGCGTCAGGCTCGGGGCGGACGTGACGCGCGCGGAGCTGCTCGAGCGCTACCACGCCGTGGTCTACGCCGTGGGCACCGCCGACGACAACCGTCTCGGGATCCCGGGCGAGGACCGCCCCGGTTCGCATCCGGCCACGACCTTCGTCGCCTGGTACAACGGTCACCCCGACGGGGCCGACGAGACCTTCGACCTCTCGGCCGAGCGGGCGGTGGTCATCGGCAACGGCAACGTCGCCCTCGACGTCGCGCGCATGCTCGTGCTGCACCCCGACGAGCTGGCCTGCACCGACGTGGCCGACCACGCGCTCGAGGTCCTCGCGGCCTCACGCGTGCGCGAGGTCGTGGTGCTCGGGCGCCGCGGGCCGGCGCAGGCCGCGTTCACGAACCCTGAGCTACGCGAGCTCGGCGAGCTGCGGCGCGCCGACGTCCACGTCGCGGATCGCGACCTCGAGCTCGACGAGCACAGCGCGCGCTGGCTGGAGGAGGAGGCCGACGCGACCGCCCGGCGCAACGTCGGGGTCCTGCGCGACTACGCGGGCCGCGCGCCGGCCGGCGCCACGCATCGCGTGGTCCTGCGCTTCCTGGGCTCGCCGGTCGAGGTTCTCGGCCCGGGCGACGACGGCCCCGTCACCGGCGTCCGGGTCGCCCTGAACCGGATCGAGCCGGGGCCCGACGGCCGCCTGCACGCGGTGCCGACCGGCGCCGAGGAGGTCATCGAGTGCGGCCTCGTCTTTCGCTCCATCGGCTATCGCGGCCGCCCGCTCGACGACGTCCCGTTCGACGCGCGCCGCAGCCTGATCCGCAACGCCGGCGGCCGCGTCTGCGACGAGTCAGGCTCCCTGCAGCCGGGCGAGTACGCGGTGGGCTGGATCAAGCGCGGCCCCAGCGGCGTCATCGGCACGAACAAGAAGGACGCCGCCGACACGGTCGCGCGGATCCGCGAGGACCGCGCCGCGGGCGCGCTGAACCCAGCGCGCGAACCGGAAGCCGAGGCGGCCGCGAGCCTCTACGCGGAGCGCGCGCCGGGCGCGGTCACGTGGCAGGGCTGGAAGGCGATCGACGCCTACGAATGCGGACTGGGCGCTCCGCACGGCCGCCCGCGCGTGAAGGTCGTGCGCCTGGCCGACCTCCAGGCCGCCGCGCAGGCCCTAGCTTGACGCGCCGCGCCGTCACGGCAGTCGCGCGGCGAAGGCGGCGATCGCCTCGATCACCTCGGCCGGGCGCTCGAGGTGCGGGCTGTGGCCGCCGGGCACGACCAGCCGGGTGACCGGCCCGCCGACGCGGCGCTCGATGCGGTCGAGCTGCTCGAGCGTGCCGTAGGCATCGTCGGCACCCTGGATCAGCAGCGTCGGCGCCGCGACCGCCTCGACTTCCTCCTCGATGTTCCATGCCCGGAAGGCGGGATCGAGCCAGACGTCGCACCAGCCCCAGAACGCGGCGTCGGGGTCGTCGTGGTGGCGGCTCATCCGCGCGCGCAGATCGGTGCTGCGGTACGTCTCGCGCGTCTCGGCGATCGCGCGCACGGTGAGCTCCTCCACGAAGACGTGGGGCGCGAGCAGGGCGAGGCCGGCGACCGGATGATGCGCGGCGTGCAGCAGCGCGATCGAGCCCCCGTCGCTGTGACCGACCAGGATCGGCTCCGGCGCGCCCAGCTGGTCGAGCACGGCGGGGAGCACGTCGAGCGCCTCCTCGTGGAAGAACGCGGGCGTGCGGGGCACCGGGGGCGGGGCCGAGCGCCCGTGCCCGAAGCGCGAGAAGGCGAGCACGCGGCGGCCGGTGGCGGCCTGCAGCGCCTCGGGGAACGAGCGCCACAGCCCGACCGATCCCAGGCCCTCGTGGAGCAGGACCAGCGCCGCCGATCCAGGGTCGCCGGGAAGCTCGACGGCGTCCAGGGTGCGGCCCGCGACGGTGAGCTCGCGCGCGCGTGGGCGCTGCTGGATCGACACCGAGGCGACCGCCGGTCAGCTCCTGGCGAAGGGCTCGGCCGCCGGCCTCGCCGCCGCGTCGTCCTCGCCCTGGCCCTGCCGGCGCTTGATCGCGCGGTACACGTGCGCGCGCAGATGCGCGAACTCCGGCAGCTCCTTGGTGCTGACCTGGTGCCGCGGCCGCGGCAGCGGGACCTCGAGGACCTCGTGCACCTCCGTCGGCGACGGCGTCAGCACCACGATGCGGTCGCTCAGGTACACGGACTCGTCGATGTCGTGGGTGACGAACACGACCGTGACCCCGAACTGATGGCGGATCCGCAGCACGAGGTCCTCGAGGTCGGCGCGCGTCTGCGCGTCGACCGACGCGAACGGCTCGTCCATGAGCAGGATCTCGGGCTGGTAGGCGAGCGCCCGCGCGATCGCGACGCGCTGCTGCATGCCGCCCGAGAGCTCCCACGGGTAGCGATCGAGGAACCGGCTGAGGTCCACCGAGGCGACGGCGTCCTCGACGACGGTGCTCCGCTCGCGCTTGCCCAGGCTCCTCGTGCGCAGCGGGAACCCGACGTTCTGGCGGACCGTCATCCACGGGTACAGCGAGCGGTTGTACTCCTGGAAGACGAGCGCCATCTTCTCGGGTGGGCCGTCGACGCGCTCGCTCCCGAGCCGGACCTCGCCGCCCGTGGGCGCCAGGAGCCCGGACATGCACTTCAGCAGCGTCGTCTTGCCGCACCCGGACGGCCCGACGACGCACACGAGCTCTTGCGCGTCGACGTCGAACGACACGTCGTGGATCGCCTCGACCGCGCCGGATCCCTCGCCGTAGGTCTTGCTCAGGTGGTCGACATGGAGCATGGTCAACGGCCTTCCCGCGCGCCCGCTAGCTCAGCGCGCTCGCCCGGGCGCCACGATGCCAGCGCAGGACCCGTCGTTCAACCAGCACGAAGAGCGCGTTGAAGCCGTAGCCGAGGATCCCGAGGAGCAGGATGCCCGACCACATCTCGGGGATCGCGAAGGTGCGCTGGGACTCCAGGACGAAGTAGCCGATCCCGTTGGTGCTCGCCACCATCTCCGAGATCACCATGAGGATGAGGGCCAGCGAGAGGCTCGTGCGCATGCCCGCGAAGATCTGCGGCGAGGCGGCGGGGAGCATGATGCGCAGGACCCGGTCGGTGCGCCCGATGCGGTAGACGCGCGCCGTCTCGCGCAGCGTCGGGTCGACGCCCGCCACCCCGTCGATGGTGTTGAGCAGCACCGGCCACACGGAGACGAAGGCGATGATGAAGATCTTCTGGGTGTTGTCGACCCCGAGCACGAGGATCGAGAAGGGGAGCAGCGCGGGGGGCGGGATCGCCCGCAGGAACTGCACGATCGGGTCGGCCGCGCGTCGCAGCCGCGGCGCGAGGCCGAGCACGAGGCCGATCGCCACCCCCGCCGCGCAGGCGATCGCGTAGCCGAGCCCGAGGCGCACGAGGCTCGGCACCACGTCGCTGCCCACGCGATCGAACAGCCACGCCCTACGGAAGGTCGACAGGACGTCCGTCAGCGGCGGGTAGTAGTAGCTGCCGCTGTTCGACGACCAGATGGCGACGACCACGAGCAGGAGCACGGGGACGCCGGCCTCGAGCAGGAGGTCGAGCGCCCGGCGCCGCGTCACGCCGACCCCTCCGCCGTCCGCTGCGACGGGTGCCAGTGCAGGACCCGGCGCTCGAGGCGGGTGAAGAGCGCGCTGAGGACCCAGCCCAGGAGGCCCGTGGCCACGATCAGCGCGTACATGAGCCGCACGTCGCCGCCCGACCGGGCGAGGTTGATCTCGCGCCCCAGGCCGGCCGCGCCGATCACCAGCTCGGCGGTCACTGCGAGGATGAGCGCCACCGACGAGGAGATCCGCACGCCGGTGGCGATGTACGGCACCGCGCTGGGCAGCGTCACGCGCAGCAGGCGCTGGGCACGCGAGAACCCGAACGAGCGCGCCGTGTCGGTGGCGACCGGGTCGACGTCCTGCACGCCGTAGACGGTCTGCACGAGCAGCGGCCAGAAGGAGGCGAACGCGGCCAGGAAGACCTTGCTCTCGAGCCCGCTGCCGTACACGAGGACCGCCAGCGGGATCAGCGCGACCGATGGGATCGGGCGCAGGAACTCGATGATGGCCCGCGTGGCCCGGTAGAGCAGCCGTCCCGAGCCGATCAGGATCCCGAGCGGCACGGCCAGCGCGATGGCGATCCCGAGCCCGAGCGCCCACCCCTCCAGCGTGTGGCCGACGGCGTTCCACAGCTCGCCGGTGAACAGCTCGTGCCACAGCGTCGCCAGCGTGTCGCTGATGGCGGGGAAGTAGCGGCGGTGGATGACGCCGCCCCGTGACAGCAGCTCGAAGACCGCCAGCACGGTCGCCACGCCGCACCAGGGCAGCGCCCAGTCGGGCAGCCGTGGAGGCCCCCGCCGGGCGCGCGCCGTCGCGGTCGCCGTGGCCAACGCCGGCCTACCCCTTGTAGAGCAGGTCGCCGATCGACGGCGGCGACGAGGCGAAGCCATACGTCTTCGTCAGCTCGATCGTGCGCTGGATCGTGGCCTCGTTGAGCTGGGGACCCCACTGCGGGAGCTTCATGACCTGCGCCACCTTGGGCGGGATCTTCGTGTACGTGGTCACGATCTGCCGCACCTCGTCGGGATGGGCCTGCGCGTAGCTCATCGACTTGTTGATCGCGCGCACGAAGCGGTCAACGACGTCCTTGTTCTCGCTGATGTACTTCTCCGTCGTGAAGTAGGTCGCGACCGTGAGGTTCGGCGCCACCTGCTCGAACGGGTTCATGACGACGCGGTAGCCGGCGGCGGTTCCGGCGGTCACGAACGGCTCGACGACCCAGGCCGCGTCGACGCGCCCGGCTTCGAGCGCCCCCAGCGCATCGGGGAACGGCACCTCCACGTACTTGACCTTCTTGTAATCGGCGCCCTGCTTGTCGAGCCCGGTGTTGATGCCCAGCGGACCGACGTTGTTGAGCGTGTTGACCGACACCGTCTTGCCGACGAGGTCCTTCGCGCTGCGAATCGGGCTGTTCTTCTTGACCAGCACCGCGTCCGGTGCGTCGGCCGCGCTGGTTCCGCCGATGTCGCCCTGCGAGATGATCTTGATCGGGAGCTTCTTGGACTTCGCGATGACCAGCGAGGTGGTGTTCGAGAACCCGATCTGGTTGCCGCCCGAGATCACGGCCGGCACGATGGCCGCGCCGCCCTCCGCCAGCACCGGCTTGATCGTGAGCTTCTCGGCTCCGAAGAAGCCCTTCTTGATCCCCAGGTACAGCGGGGCGACGTCCGCGATCGGGATGACGCCCACGTTGAGCGTCGCCGGCTTCCCCGCGGCCGCGCTCCCGCCGCCGCCGCCGTCATCGCCGCCGCCGCATGCGCCGAGCGCAGTCGCCATGGCCACCAGCGCGGCCGCGAGCAGCGCCGCCGTGTGCCGTGTCCCACACCTCATCGCCCTCACCTCTCTGTCCCGGTCCCCCGCTAGAGGAACATGCTCCCGCTGACGGCTCGACAAGATACACCAATTCAACGATCGGCAGATGATCGTAATATGCCAATGCGGTCTCGCAGGCGCGCGGACGCGCCAGGTGATAGCGTTTACTAAATCGCCATAGGAACTTGCACTCGACGGGCTTGCGGCCGTGAGTCCTAGGCCGAAGCTCGACCACATCCGCCGCCCCCAGTTGCTCGCCGCGGCGGCCGAGGTGATCCAGGAGCGGGGCTTCCACGACGCCCGTATCAGCGACATCGCCGAGCGCGTCGGCATTCACGCCAGCACGGTCCTGCACTACGTCAAGTCCAAGGACGCGCTGCTGCGCGAGGCGCTGACCTCCAGCGAAGAGGCGTTGCACGACGAGCTCATGGAGGAGCTGCGGCGCGAGGACGACGCCGTGCGGCAGCTGCTGATCGTCATCGATTGGTGCAGCACGCCGCCCGGCGGCCTCAACGACTGGGCGCTCTGGATCGAGATCTGGCAGCTGGCGCGGATCAACCCGGACGTCCGCGACGCGCGCGTCGAGCTCGACGCACGCTGGCGCAACGTCCTGGCCGACATCGTGCGCAAGGGACAGCAGGACGGGCAGTTCGGAGACGACCTCGACCCCGACGACGTCGCCGTGCTCCTCGCATCGCTCTTCGACGGCTTGGCGCTCCAGGTGGCGCTGGCCGACCCCAACGTGTCCGCGGAGCGGATGCGGCGGCTGTCGGTGGCCGCGACGTCCGCCATCGTCAAGCACGACCTGGAGCGGCCCCGCGCAGGCCGATCGCCCAAGCGCTAGGGGAGGCGATCTCGCGCTCGTGGGAGCGCGGGTGCTCACCATGGACGCGCGGCGCCCGTCGGCGCAGGCCGTGCTGATCCGTGCCGGGCGCATCGCCATGGTCGGCGACCGGGCCGAGATCGACGCGGCCGCGGGCGACGCGCCGCGCCTGGAGTGCGAGGGCCGCACGCTGGTGCCCGGGTTCGTGGACGGGCACACCCACGTCGAGCTCTCCTGCCTTTCGCGCGAGCACTGGGTCCAGGCGCAGACGCCGCCCTGCCGGTCGCTGGACGACATCGGCCGGCGCATCCGCGACCGGGAGGACAGCGGCGACGGCTGGCTGGTCTGCCGCTGCTCGTTCGCGCTGCAGGACAAGGTCGTCGAGCAACGACTGTTCACGCGCGAGGAGCTCGACGACCTCGTGCCCGACCGTCCGCTGGCCGTCCTCGCCGGGCTGCACGTGGCGATGCTCAACACCGCGGCCCTGCGCCGCCTGGACCTGTGGGACCGCGAGCCGCCCGGCGTGACGCTCCAGCGGGCCGCCGACGGGACGCCGACCGGCGTGGCCACCGAGGTCTGGGACCTGATCCCGGGGCTCCCCCGGGACGCCGTCATGGAGGCGATCGCGGCGCACCACCGCGATCTCACGCTGGCCCAGGGCATCACGTCGGCGCACACGATCCCGTTCTCCGCGGCCGACGCCGAGGCCTGCCGGCTGTTGCAGGCACGCGGGGGCCTGCCCCTGCGGCTGCGGACGTACTGCCACGTGCCGCGGAGCGCCACGCTCGAAGCGCTGATCGAGAGCCGGGCTCGTCCCGGGGCGGGGGACGACTGGCTGCGCTTCGGCGGGGTCAAGATCTTCGTCGACGGCCAGCACGGGGACGGGCTCGGTCGCGTCTTCGACGACTTCAAGTGGACGCCCGGCGAGCTCGCGCGCTTCGTCGCGCAAGCCCACGGCGCGGGCCTGCAGCTGTGGATGCACGCGGTCAGCCCCGGGGCGGTGCGGATGGCGGCACGGGCCGTCGCGAGCGCGACCGCCGGCACGCCCGGTCGCGGCCGCCACCGGATCGAGCACGGGGGCGACTACCTCGACGTCGCCGACATCCCGCTGCTCCGCGCCACCGGGGTGCGACTCGTGACGACGCCGCACTTCCTGCGCTCCGACACGCCGGTCCCCGGGCAGAGCCCGCTGCGCACCCTGATCGACGCGGGCTTCGAGCCGATCGGCGGCACCGACACGACCGGCACCGTCCCGGAGGGCGCGGGGCCGCTCTTCAACATCGCGTGCGCGGTCAACCGCACGGACGCCGAGGGCCGCGTGCTCGACCCCGATGAGCGCATCGGCGTCGGCGAGGCCCTGCGCCTGTTCACCGCCTGGGCGGCCGCCGGCGCCTTCGAAGAGGATGTCAAGGGCCGCCTTGCCCCGGGGATGCTCGGTGACGCCGTGCTCGTGTCCGAGGACGTGCTCTCGCTTCCGCCCGAGCGGCTCTTCGACGTCCGCGTCGACGCCACCGTGGTCGACGGCCGGGTGGTCTACCGGCGCTAGCGCTGTGCCGTCGAGTCGTGGACGACGACCCCGCCCACCACGGTCATGTCGGCGGCCAGGTCGACGAGGTCCGCCGGGTCGAGCGCCAGCGGGTCCTCGGCGTAGACGGCGAGGTCGCCCAGCTTGCCGGGCTCGAGCGTGCCCTTGGCGTCCTCCTCGTAGGCCGCGTACGCGCCGTGACCGGTGTAGGTCTCCAGCGCGGTCCGCACGTCCACCGCCTCGTCGGGCGAGAGCGCGACACCGCCCGCGGTGCGCCGCCGCACCATGGCCGAGATCGCGAACCACGGGTTGGCGGACATCGGCTGGGCTCCGGCCGTGTCCGAGTTGCCCGGCGTGCAGAGCCCGGCCTCGATCATGCTCCGGTACGCGTAGGCGCGCGCGTCGGCGCCGAGCTGGGCGTCGAGGTCATCCGCCTCCTGGTGGAGGAAGACGACGTTGGGGACCGGGACGATGCCGGCCGCGCGCATGCGGGGGAGCACCGACCAGTCGCACAGGTGGTTGCCGATGTGCTCGACGCGGGTGCGATGGTCGCTCTCGCCGCAGGCGAGGTTCACGTCCTCGACGGCGTCCAGCGCCATCGCCTGGGCCGCGTCGCCGATCGCGTGCATCCACACCTGCACCGCATGGTGCCGGCACCCCATGAGGATGGCGACCAGCTCCTCGTAGGTGAAGTTGAGGATGCCCCAGTCGCGCGGGTCGGCCGCCAGCGCGGCGCGGCTGAACCCGGTATCCAGGTCGCCGCCGTCGAGGAAGAGCTTGAGCGCGCCGAGGGTCAGCCACGCCTCGGCGGAGCGGCGCTCGAGGTCGACGCCGAGGGCGAGGAAGTCGTCGAGGCTGGCCACGGTGGGCTGATGCCCCGGGCTGAGGATGGGGTTCAGCGTGATGCGGCACGGCAACTCGCCGTCGGCCAGCAGTCGCTGCCATGCGCGGATGCCCTGCTCGCTGGCGGGCAGCTCGTGAATCGTCGTGACCCCTCGCCGTACGAACAGCGCCCGCGTCTGGTCGCGGAGCTGGACCCGGTGCTCGTCGTCGGCGGGCCATGGCACGGGGAAGAGGTCGAAGCCCTCGCGCACCACGCCGGATGGGTCGCCCCGGTGGTCGCGCACGACCCGCGTGCCGCGCGGCGCGGCGTAGTGGCGATCGATGCCGGAGGCGCGCATCGCGGCGGAGTTCGCCACGAGCAGGTGCATGCTCTGGCGCAACACGACCGGGTTGGCGGGCGCGACCTCGTCCAGCTCGGCCCTGCTCGGCAGCTCCTGGCCGAAGGTGCCCTGCCCGACCAGCCACTCGCCGGGCGCGCGCGCCGCGACGGCCGCCGTCACGCGCGCCAGCGTCGCCGCCGGCGTCTGGCCGCGGACGTCCAGCCACCAGTGCTCCGCCAGCGCCGACAGCTCGAGATGCGTGTGCGCGTCGATCAGCCCCGGAAGGACCGTCCGCCCCTCCAGCGCGACGACGGGCGCGTCCCTCGGCAGCGAGGCCATGACCTCGGCGTCCGAGCCTACGCTGACGACGCGCCCGCCGTCGATGGCGATCGCCTCGACGACCGAATCGCGCGCGTCGAGCGTGCGGATCCGGCCGCCGAGGAGAGCCAGACGCCCGTCGCGCCTGTCAGGCGGCAACGAACTGCACGTGGCGGAAGCCGTAATCCATCAGCGGTATCCCGGTCGAGCTGGTCGTGAACCCGGTGACCTTGGCGCTGAACGCGTCGATCTGGTTGCTGAACGACCACACGATGTAGCCGCCCTGGTCGTACTCGATCTTCTGCGCCTCGTGCAGGAGCTCCTTGCGGCGAGCGTCGTCGATCTCGCCGCGCGCGCTCTGCACGAGCTCGATCCACTTCGGGTCCTTCCAGTGCGTCTCGTTGTAGGCCGCGCCCGGCAGCGTCGCCTGGGCGGCCTGGACGAGGTAGTAGTTCGCGTACCAGAAGTCCTGGCTGAAGCCCCACTTCAGGTAGTTGTCGCCGTAGAACGTGGCGGAGTCGAGCTTGCGCAGCTTGACGTTGACGCCCGCGCCCTTGGCCTGCTGCGCGAACACCTGCGCCGCCTCCACGGCCCCCTGGAACACCGG
>DASVFT010000051.1:0-20633 GCA_036379935.1 Solirubrobacteraceae bacterium
ACGTCGAGCCGTGGTCGGGACGCGTCGAGGACGCGGACCGCGAGGCCATCGCGGCCGCGGCCGAGGGCCGCCTGGCCGACGTCCTGGCCCTGCGCCAGCGCGGCCACGACGAGTTCGTCACGCGCTTTCAGCAGACCTCGCCCCCGGTCGCCGCCAAGGGCGTCGAGGACACCGCCTTCTACCGCCACCTGCGGCTGTTGGCGCTCAACGAGGTCGGCGGGGACCCCGGTCGCTTCGGCTTGACGGTCGACGCCTTCCACGAGGCCAACGGGCGGCGCGCCGAGCGCTCCCCGCGCGGCCTCCTCGTGACCCAGACCCACGACACCAAGCGCTCCGGCGACGTCCGCGCGCGGATCGGCGCGCTGAGCACGATGGCCGAGGAGTGGGCGCGGCTCGCCGCGGGCTGGGTGGCGGAGGCCGACGCCCCCGACGAGCACTGCGCCTACCTGGTGCTGCAGACGCTCGCCGGCTGCTGGCCGATCGAGCCCGAGCGCCTGGAGGCCTACGTGGAGAAGGCCCTGCGCGAGGCCAAGCTGCGCACGAGCTGGGTCGCGCCCGACGAGGCCTACGAGGCACACGCCAAGCGCTACGCGGCCGCCGTGGCGCGACGGCCGCCCGACGGCTTCGAGGCCTTCGCGGCGCGCGTGGCCGACGAGGGCCGGCGCGCGGGCCTGGGCCAGCTGCTGCTCAAGCTCACCGTCCCCGGCGTGCCCGACGTGTACCAGGGCGACGAGCTCGAGGCGCTCAGCCTCGTCGACCCCGACAACCGCCGCCCCGTCGACTTCGCGGCGCGGCGCGCGGCGCTCGATCGCCTCGTCGGCGGCGCGCCGCCTCGCGACTATGGCGAGCGCAAGCTCGACCTCATCCGCCGCGCGCTGGCTCTGCGCGCCCGGCGCCCCGACGCCTTCGCCGGCGCCTACGAGCCGGTCGAGGCCGGTCCCGGCGTCTGCGCCTACATGCGCGGCGGCGAGGTCCTCGCCGTGGTTCCCGTGCGCGACCGCGGGGACGCCGAGCTGGCCCTGCCCGGGCGCTGGCGCTCCGTGCTCGACGACCGCGAGCACGAGCTCTCGGGCGGCGTGCGCGTGGACGCCCTCACCGGCGCGTGGCCTGCCGCGCTCCTCGAGCGCGTGCCGTAGGGTGCCTCAGCGCGGGTGGCACGGCGCATTCTGATCCTCTCCTGGGAGTACCCGCCCATCGTCGAGGGCGGTCTCGCGCGACACGTACGCAAGCTCTCCGAGGGGCTCGCGCGTCGCGGCGTGTCCGTCCACGTCCTCACGCGCGGGCGCGAGCGCGACCTGCCGGAGGAGGTTCGCGCCGGCGTGCGCGTGCACCGGATGCCCGAGCCGGCCATGCCGCGCGACCTCGACGAGTTCGTCGCGTGGGTCGAGGGCATGAACGAGCACATGCGCGCGGCCGGGCGCGCGCTCACCGCGCGCCACGCCTTCGACGTGGTCCACGGCCACGACTGGCTGGTGGCGCCCGCGGCGGCGGCCCTGGCGCGCGAGGCGCGCCGCCCGTATCTGACCACGATCCACGCCACGGAGTACGGCCGCCACCAGGGCTGGGTCGACAATCACCCGCAGAGCTACATCCACGGCATCGAGCGCTGGATGGCACGCCGGGCCGAGGGGGTCGTCGTCTGCAGCCATTACATGCAGGGCCACGTGGCCGACGTCTACGGGATCGACGAGGCCAAGGTGCAGGTCGTCCCCAACGGGATCGATCCGCTGGACCTCGCGCCGGTCGACGACCTGGCCGCCCTGCGCCAGCGCTTCGCCGCGCCCGGCGAGAAGCTCGTCCTGCTCATCGGTCGCCTCGTCTACGAGAAGGGCTTCCAGATCGCGCTCGACGCCTTGCCGCGCGTCATCGCCCGTCTGGACGGCGTGCGCTTCCTGGTCGCGGGCTCGGGCACCCACGAGGCCGAGCTCAAGCGCCAGGCGCGCGCGCTGGGGCTGGACCGCCACGGCAGCTTCCTGGGCTGGATCGGCGACGACGTCCTGCGCTCGCTGTACCGCATCGCCGACCTCTGCGTGGTGCCCTCGATCTACGAGCCGTTCGGGCTCGTGGCCCTGGAGGCGATGGCCAGCGGCTGCCCGTGCATCGTGGCCGACACCGGTGGCCTGCGCGAAGTGGTCCCCAACGACGACGTCGGCCTGCGCTTCCGCTCGCGCGACCCGCGCTCGCTGGCGCAGATGATGGAGTGGGTACTGGCCAACCCCGCCCTGCGCTTCCGCCTCATGACGGAGGCATCGGCGCACGTCGCGCGCTTCGACTGGTCCGACGTGGCGCGACGGACCGAGGAGCTCTACGGCGCGCTCGCGGCGAGCCCGCGAGCGCGGCGCGTCGGCGACGCCTAGGCCGTCGAGCCGACCTCGGCGGGATCGGCGACCAGCTCGAACTGCTCGTCCGAGCAGAGGGCGAAGATGCGCTGCACGGCCAGCGGACCGCGGACCAGCACGAGACGCCGTCCCGCGCGCCGGCAGCGGCGTTGCACGGCGAGCAGCCGCGCCAGCCCCGTCGTGTCCAGGAAGTCCAGCGGCCTGAGGTCGAGCACCAACCGACCGGGCGCATCGCGCTCTATGCGGCGGATCGCATCGTCGAAGTCGTACGCGCGGACCAGATCGAGCGCGCCCTGGACGATGACGTGCACGGTGTCGTTGTCGGGGCGCTGGACCGTGAGCTGGATGGGAGTCACGGCGTCCCTCCTGGGTGGACGAATCTCCCCGAGCTACCCGTTCCCGCTGGAAATAACCGTGATCAGGCGACGATGCAGGCATCGTGCGCGGCGGGCGCGACCTTGACCTCACGCCGCACGGCGCCCGCGCGGTCGGCGATGGTCAGCCGGCCGCTGGCCAGCGAGGGGCTGACCACGGAGCCCGCGCCGGCGCTCACGTTGTACGAGCCCAGCGGCACGCGGGCCGTGTGACGCAGCCGCCCGTCGCTCAGCTCGTGCGTGCGCAGCGTGGCGCCCACGCCGCTGGCCACGAAGGCCACGCCGCGCCCGAAGCTCACGTGCTGCGGCGCGGCATCGGCCGCGAGCAGCACGGGGCGCCCGGTGTCCCCGGCGGGGAGAACGGCCAGGCGCGCCACGCGACCGGCGCTGACCCACACGCGCCGGCCGCTGGGCGAGAAGGCGACGTCGTGGGCCAGGAAGGGCGGGCGCACCCGCCGGCGCAGCCGCGGGCGCCGCGGCTCGGAGACGTCGACGACCGCGATGGCGGAGGCGCTCGAGCCCAGCGCCGCCCACAGCGTCCTGCCCGCGGGGTCGAGCGTGACGTGGCGCGCGCCGGCGCCGACCTCCACCCCGGCCACGATCCGCGCCCGGCGCAGGTCGACGACGACGACCTCCCCGCGGTCGCCGTCGGTCACGAAGGCGTGCGCGCCGTCGGGGGCGATCGCCGTGTAGCGCGGCGCGCCGAGCCCCCGCAGCACGCGCCGAACGCGCGCCGGACGCACGGTGAGCAGTGAGACTGCGCCGGCCGCCGGGTGCGCGACCACGACGTGGCCGCCGCCGCCGCTCTCGATGCTGCGCGGGTCCTCGACCGTGTGCAGGCGCTGCACCACGCGTCCCGACACCAGCGAGACCACGACGACGTGAGACTGCGTGTCGGCCGTGGCCAGGGCCAGCGGCGCCCGCCGCGGCACCGCGCGCACGCCGGCCAGCGCCGGTACGGCGGCGAGGCCCAGGCTGAGGAAGGCGCGACGGTCCACGCACCCCATTACGGTGCCGCGGCCCCGGCAGGTCCCGCGCAAGTCACGCACGCGCCAAGACGCTTCTTGACGGCGTCGGAGTGACGCACAGCAATGACCGTCGTCTCGTGCTCGTGCTTCGTTAGCGCTGACCGGCGTCCGGCGCGAGGACGAGGATGCTCGCGTCGTCGCGCAGCGGGCTGGCGTCGACGTCGCGGATCGCGTCGAGCACCGCGACCACTGCAGCCGGTGCCGCGGGCGCCGCCATCGTGTTCAGGGCGCGCAGGAGCCCCTCGTTGCCGAACCGCTCGGTCTCGGCGGCGGTGCGCTCGAGGATCCCGTCGGTCACGAGCACCACCAGCTCGTCAGGAGCGATCGTCGCTCTCGCGGGCTCGCGCGGCGGGTCCAGCCGCGACAGGCCGAGCACGGGGCCGTCGCCGCCCTCGAGGGCGCGCAGGCCGCGCTCGGCGTGCCAGACCATCGGCGGCGGGTGACCGCAGCGCAGCCATGCCAGCGTCGACGTGGCGCTCTCCCACGTGGCCAGCACCGCGCTGACGAAGATCTCCTGGAGCTCGAGCGCGCGGACCGCCTCGTGGATGTGGCGGGCGCCGTGGGCCAGCGTGCACTCCCCACGACGGGCGGCCCGATAGGCGCCGAGCGCGAGCGCGCCGATGGCCGACGCCTGGGGGCCCTTGCCGACGGCGTCGGCCACGCCCAGCCACCCGCCGCCCGGCATCGCGCAGTGGTCGATCCAATCGCCGCCGATGTCGTAGGCGGGCAGGATCGCGCCCGCCACCTCGGCGCCCTCGAACCGCGCTATGCGCGGTGGCAGCAGGGCCTGCTGGAGCTCGGCCGCCGCGCTGCACTCCTCGTGGCGGCGCGCCTGCGCGAAGACGTCGGTGTAGCGCTCGGCCAGCTCGAGCGCCGCCGCGCCGTGCGTGGTCAGCTGTCGGAGGTCGCCGGCGGGCGGGTCCGCGAACGCGAGCACGCCGATGGCCCGGTCGCGCAGCCACAGCGGGAGGATGGTGGCCGAGTGGCCGGCGGCCCAGATCGCCTGCTCGAGCTCGCGCGCCTGGCCGGGGGAGACCTCGGGCCCGACGACCTGACGGGTCGGCACCTCCTCGGGCAGGTCGCCGTCACCGGCGACGCGACGCAGGCAGCGCCCGTCCAGGTCGATCACGTAGAGCGCCGCCGGCACGCCGCCGACCATCCGCGCCTCCTCGACGAGCCGCTCGCCCAGCCGGGTGAGGAGTGGCTCCTCGAGCAGGTCGACCGGATGGCGCGGCACCGGGTGTCGCTACCGATCGCCGTCGGAGCGCTCGGCCACGAACCGGCCCTCGCGCGAGACCCGCTCGCCCTCGGCCTCGAGATCCTTGGGCCGGCCACGCGGCTCGAGCTGGAGGTCGCGCTCGGCCGGCAGGCCCGCGGTCAGCTCCCGTCCGCGCTCGATCTCGGCGTTGAGCTCCTGGCCGAAGAGGATCGCGAGGTTGGAGATCCACATCCAGACCAGCAGCGAGATCGCGCCGCCGAGGGTGCCGTAGGTCTTGTTGTACGACCCGAAGTTGGCCACGTAGAGGCCGAAGAGGGCCGACGCGACGACCCACACGACGAGGGCGACGAGGGCGCCGGGACTCAGCCATTGGATGCGCGGCAATCGCGCGCTCGGCGCCACGTAGTAGAGCAGCGCCAGGATGACGAGCACGACGCCGGCCATGATCGGCCACTTGGCGATCTGGTAGGCGGTGACGGCGGCCGAGCCCAGGCCGAGCTGGTCGCCGATCGCCTCGGCCAGCGGCCCGCTGACCACGAGCGCGACGAGCAGCAGCGCGACGAGCAGGACCATGACGAGGGTGACGAGGACCTGGAGCGGGCGCAGCTTCCAGAACGGCCGGCCCTCCGGCACCTCGTAGATCGCGTTCGAGGCGCGCATGAAGGCGCCGATGTAGCCGGAGGCCGACCAGACGGCCCCGGCCAGGCCCAGGCCGAGCAGCGCGCCGGCGCCGCCCTTGTTGCGAACGATGCCGTCGATGGTGCCCTTGAGCCCGTCGAGCGCGCTGTTGCCGCCCGTGACCTGGCGCGCGATGTCCACGAGCGCGTTCGTCGTCTGCGGGTACTGCCCGAAGATGCCGACGAGCGCCACGAGGGCGAGCAGGGCGGGGAAGAGCGCCAGCACCGCGTAGTAGGTCAGCGCCGCCGCCCAGTCGGTCAGGTTGTCCTCCTTGAACTCCATGTAGGTGCGCTTGAGCACGGCCCAGCGCCCGGTCGCGGGGATGTCGGTCGGATCGGTTTCGTCGCGCATCGTGTCCGAGCCGTGCCCGCCGGGACAGAGCCGAAAACCTCGGTCGCCCGACCCTGGCGCGCGTCCGAACGCCGGCTCAAGGGGTGACGTGCCCGAGCGCCGGCTCGGCGTCCGGAGCCGGCAACATGGTTCGCTATGCTAATTAGCAGTGCGAACCAGCTCTCAGGCCGATCTTGCCGTCAGGCTCCGCCTCGTCATCGCCCGCACCGCGCGGCGGCTGCGTCAGGAGGCGGCGGAGGAGCTCACTCCCTCCCAGGCCGCCGCGCTGGCCACCATCGACAGTCACGGGCCACTGACCCCCAGCGAGCTGGCCGACCGCGAGCGGGTCAAGCGCCCGACGGCCACCCGCGTCATCGCGCGCCTGGAGGACGCGGGCCTGGTCGTTCGCACGCGCGACCCGCAGGACGGACGCTCGTCGCTCGTGGCGCTCGCCCCCGCCGGCCGCGAGCTGGCGGCGCGCGTGCGCACGCGCAAGGACGCCTATCTCGCTCGGCGCCTGCGCGAGCTCGACGCCGAAGAGCGCGCGGCGCTCGACCGCGCGGCGGCGATCCTCGAGCGCGTGCTCGAGGGGGATGGCGCGTGAGCGCCGGCCTGCGGCGCGCCCTCAGCTCGCTGGCCGTACCCAACTACCGCCGCTACTTCGCGGCGCAGGTGGTCTCCGTCTCCGGCAACTGGATGCAGATGGTGGCCGAGATGTGGCTCATCGTGCAGCTCACCGGCAGCGGCGTGTCGGTCGGCCTCACCGCCGGGCTGCAGTTCCTGCCGATGCTCGTGCTCGGCGCGTGGGGCGGCCTGGTGGCCGACCGCTTCGACAAGCGTCGTGTCCTCATGGTCACGCAGCCGCTGATGGCAGTCCCGGCGCTGACGCTGGCGGGCCTGACCGCGGCCGGAACGGTGCAGCCCTGGATGGTCATGGCGCTGGTCGTCGTCCGCGGCACCGTGAACGCCTTCGACAACCCCGCGCGCCAGAGCTTCGTCTTCGAGCTGGTCGGCTCGGAGCGCGTGGTCAACGCGGTGTCGCTGAACTCCGTGATCTCCCAGACCGCGCGCATCATCGGTCCTGCGGTCGCGGGCACCGTGATCGCGCTGGTCGGGGTCGCGCCGTGCTTCGCGCTGAACGCGCTCTCGTTCCTTGCGATGTTCGTCGCCCTGCGCGGGATGGACACGACGCGCCTGCGCACCTCCGCGCCGGCCGAGCGTGTCCGCGGCGAGCTGCGCGCGGCGCTGCGCTACGTGCGCGCCGCGCCCGCGCTGTGGATCCCCCTGGGGATGCTGGTCCTCGTCGGCACGCTGTCGTTCAACTTCCGGGTCGTGCTGCCGCTGCTGGCCAGCGAGACCTGGCACGGCACCGCGGCGACCTACGCGCTGCTTACGGCGGCCATGGCCGTCGGCTCGGTCGTCGGTGCCCTGGCCGCCGGGGCGCGCGGGCGCGTCTCGCCCCGCATCCTCATGGCCTCCGCCACGGGCTTCGGCGTGTTCGAGCTGCTGGCCGCCGCCGCGCCGACGCTGCCGCTCCAGGTGCTGGCGCTGATCCCGCTGGGCGCCGTCAGCGTGACGTTCTCGGCCGGCGTGAACTCGACCATGCAGCTCGCGGTCACGCCCGTCATGCGCGGTCGGGTGATGTCGCTGTACTCGATCATCTTCCTGGGCTCGACGCCGATCGGCGCCCCGCTGGTCGGCTGGCTGTCGGAGATCGCCGGCCCGCGCGCGGGCCTCGCGCTCGGTGGCGCCGGTGCGCTGGTCGCCGCCGTCCTGGCCGGGATCGCCTACGAGGCCTGGGCCCGCAGCTCGCGAACGGCGACGAACGCCGGCGCCGCGCACCGCCCGGCCGCTTCAGCTCACGACGCCGCCTCGGCCAGCACGGCCTCGTAGTCCTCCACCGTGTCGACGTCGCGCGGAATCGGGCCGGGTCGCGGCACCTCCACGACGTCGGTCGCGCGCCGGTCGAGCAGCTTCCAGACGCCCTTGTCGCCGTGCAGGGTGGCGAGCTCGCCGAAGACCGAACGGCCGAAGGCCAGGGGATGGCCGCGGCCGTCCTCGTAACGGCAGACCGCCAGGGGAGCGTCGCCGCGGCCGGCGAGCAGTGCCGCCACCGTGTCGGGGACGATCCCGGGCTGGTCGCCCAGCAGCAGGGCGAGCGTCTCGCAGCGCGGATCGACCGCGCCCAGCGCAGCGGCGATCGACGACGAGCAGCCGGCGCCGTAGGCATCGTTGACGACTACCTCGGCGCCGCTCAGGTCGACGCCGGCGCGCACGTCGTCGGCGTGGCCGCCGACGGCCACCACGAGCTGGTCGAAGGCGCACGCCCGCGCGACCTCGACCACGTGGCCGAGCAGCGTCGTGCCACGGTAGGGAAGCAGCTGCTTGGGCCGCCCGAGGCGGCGCGAGCCTCCGGCCGCGAGCACGAGCCCGCAGACGAAGCCGTCAGCGCGTGGCGACAAAGCGGACGGGATCCTGCTCGAACGTCTCGCGGCAGCCGTCGCAGCAGAAGTAGACGACCCGCCCCTCGTGCTCGACGTGCGGCGTCGTCGCCAGCGCCGCGACGGCCATGCCGCAGACCGGGTCGATCGCCGTGGGCGGGTCGGCCGGCATGGCCTCGTCGGCGCGCGTGGCCGCGTCGGCCGTCGTGGCCGCATCCGCCGCCGTGGCCGGATCCGCCGTCGTGGCCGCGTCGGCCGTCGTGGCCGCATCCGCCGCCGGGACGACGTAAACCGCGACCGCCTGCTGGCCGCGCCGCACGGCGACGATCCGGGCGAGGATCGAGAGCGCGATCTCCTCCGGCGTGCGCGCTCCGATGTCGAGCCCGGCCGGCGTCTCGAGCGCGGCGAGGCGCTCCTCGGGCACGCCTTCGGCGCGCAGCTCGGCGGCCACGGCCGAGCCGCGCACGCGGCTGGCCACCAGGCCGACGTAGGGCACGCCCGCCTCGAGGCCGCGGCGCAGCGCGCGCAGCTCGCCGCGGCCGTGCGCCGCCACCACGAGCGCGAGGTCCCCCTCGACGGGCTCGAGGTCGTCGCCCGTGGCCACGTCGAGCTCGACCTCGGGCCCGAGGCGCGCCAGGGCTGCCGCGATCGGCGTATGGCCGACGACGAGCACCCGGGGCGGCGCCAGCATCGGCTCGAGGAAGATCTCCAGCGAGCCGCCCGAGAGGCACGGGTTCTGCACGGTCAGCGCTCCTTCGGCCGCCGGCGCGTCGTCGTCGTCGGGCAGGATCCGAAGCAGCAGCGCCTCGCCGGTCTCGAGCACGCGCAGCGCCTGCTGGCGCACGCTCTGCTCGGCGCACGCGCCGCCCACGAAGCCCTCGATCGTCCCGTCGCCCAGCACGAGCGCGGTGTTGCCCGAGCGTACGCTGGTCGGACGCTGCGCGCGCACGACCGTGGCGACCACGAACGGCGTGCGCGCCGATCGCAGCTCGTCGGCACGGCGGCTGAGGGCACCGGCGATCATCAGGACCCTCGAAGGCTACCGGCTGGGGCTGTCGGCGGGGCTCAGTCGGGAGCAGCGGCATGGCCACGCCCTGATCGCCGGCTGGGGGCCGGCCGGGCTCAGTCGGGGAGCAGCGGCATCGCCACGCCCTGGTCGCGGCCGAGGAGGACCGCGCGCGTGATGGCGGTGGACCCGTACCGCTCGCGAACGTCGTCGAGGACCGCGTCGAGGGCGGCGGCGCGGTACCCCTCGAACGGCAGCACGAGCTGGTGATCGTCGCCGTCGAGGTTGGTGACGGAGACGCCGACGAGGGTGAGGCCCTGGCGCGCGATCATCGGCATCGACGCGGCCAGCAGCCCCCTGGCGGTGGCCAGGAGGGTCGGAGTCTGCGCCGTGGACTCCGACAGCGTGTGCGAGCGGGTGGCCCGCGTGAAGTCGTCGAAGCGCAACCGGAGGACGACGGTGCGGGAGACGCGCCCGGCCGCGCGCAGCCGCCGGCCCAGGCGGTCGACCAGCCCGACGAGGACGGCGTCCAGCGCCGCCGCCGATCGAGGCATGCGCCCCAGCGCGCGCTGGGCGCCCATCGAGCGGCGACGGCGCCCGACCTGCACCGCGCGGGGATCGCGGTTGTGGGCGAGCGCGTGCAGGTGGCGGCCCGCGGCGCGACCCAGCATCGCGACGAGCACGCCCTCGGTGAGCTGGGCCACCTGCCCGACGGTCTTGATCCCGCGATCGTGGAGCTTGTTGGCCGTGACCGCCCCGACGCCCCACAGCCGCTCGACCGGAAGCGGGTGCAGGAAGGCGAGCTCGCCCGCGCACGGAACCATGAGCAGGCCGTCGGGCTTGGCCACGCCGCTGGCCACCTTGGCCAGGAACTTCGTCCTCGCCACGCCGACGGTGATCGGCAGGCCGACCCGCTCGAGCACGGTCCGTCGCAGCCGTGCGGCGATCTCCATGGGCGGGCCCGCGATGCGGCGCAGGCCGCGCACGTCGAGGAACGCCTCGTCGATCGACAGCCCCTCGACGAGCGGCGTCGTGTCGCGGAAGACCTCGAACACCGCCTTGCTCGCCTCGGAGTAGGCCGCCATCCGCGGTGGCACCACGACGGCCTGCGGGCACAGCCGGCGCGCCCGTCGACCGCCCATCGCCGTCCGCACGCCGCAGGCCTTCGCCTCGTAGCTGGCCGCCAGCACGACGCCGCCGCCGACGATGACCGGCCGCCCACGCAGGCTCGGGTCGTCGCGCTGCTCGACCGAGGCGAAGAAGGCGTCGAGGTCGGCGTGGAGGATGGTGGGGTCAGCCGACACGAACACATGCTCGCATGGGCGGCTGTCGCCACCGCGGCTCCCTCACGAGCCGGCGAAGTGCATGCGCAGGCGCGTCCCGCCGCCGTCGTCAGGACGCTCGATGTGCATCTCGGTCGTCAGCCGCCCGATGACCGAGAGGCCGAGCCCGAGTCCGGGGCTGTCGGGGTGCGGGCTCATCCCGCAGCCGTAGTCCCGGACGACCACGACGAGGCGGTCCGGCTCGGCGCAGGCGACCACCCGCACGTCGCCGGCCGCGCCGTCGCGGTAGCCGTGCAGGACCACGTTGGTGACCGCCTCGCTGACCGCCAGCGCGACATCGGGCGCGTAGCCGACGCCGTGCAGCTCGGCGAAGTCGACGACGGCGCGGCGCACGCCGGGCACGGCGGCCGGCGAGGCGTGCAGGCGCAGCTCCAGTCGCTCGGTCTCGGGGGCGCGATCCATGGTCAGAGCACCGAGGACTCGGGGTGGCGGGCGGCGGCTCCCTGCGCGGGCGTGCTCCACACGCCGACGAGCTGCAGCACGAGCATGGCACGGTCGTCGACCACGTCGCCCACCTGGAAGGCGTGCAGTGCCGCCTGGACGCGCTCGATCATCCCGGCGGGGTCGACGGCCGGCCCGGAGAGCGCGTCGAGCAGCCGCCGCTCGCCGAAGCGCTCGCTCCCCGATGGGGTATCGGTCACGCCGTCGGTGTAGAACAGGATCGCGTCTCCGGGCGCCAGCTCGACGACGGTCTCAGACCAGCGCGCATGACCCGACATGCCCAGCAGCAGGCCCGGTGCGCCGACGATGCGGGGCGGCTGGCCGGCGCGCACGAGCACGGGGGAGGGATGGCCTGCGCTGGTCAGGTGCATCGTCGCGCCGGACTCGCTGGGCACGAAATGGGCGCAGACCACGGTGACCAGCGAGAGCTCGGCGCGCGCCATCAGCACGTCGTTCAGCAGCGCGACGACGGCGGGCGGGCTCGGGTCGAAGCGCGCCGCGGTGGCCAGCGTGTAGCGCGCCAGCGAGGTCAGCGCGGCGGCCGCGACGCCCTTGCCGGTGACGTCGCCGACGATGGCCATCACGCCACCCTCCAGCGTGATGACGTCGTAGAAGTCGCCGCCCACGTCGGTCGCCGTGTCGCCGGGGGCGTAGGCCGAGGCCAGATGCCAGCCCGGGACCGACGGCAGCCGGTCGGGGAGCAGGGTCTGCTGCAGGGTCAGCGCGGCCTGGGCGCGCTCGGTGTACAGGCGTGCGTTCTCGACCGCGACCGCCGCGCGCCGCGCCAGCTCGCCGGCGAAGGCGAGGTCGTCTTCGTCGAACGAGCGTCCGCTCTCGGCCGAGATGAAGCTGATGGTGCCGATCGACCGCCCGGCCACGCTCATCGGGACGATCATCACCGACCGCATGCCGACGTCACGGATCGCGGCGAGCTGCTCGGGGTCCTCGATCGTCTGCTCGAGCAGCTCGTCGGGGATGACCGGGTAGAGCTCGGGCTCGCCGGTGCGGACGACCTTGTTGAAGCCGCGGTCGTCTCTCGGGTCGGGCGGGTAGCGACGGCGGAAGTCGCGGGCGAAGGCGACCTTCTCGGGATCGACGTGCGCCACCGCCACCAGGCGCGGGCGTCCGGCGGCGTCGAGCACGTCGACCGCGCACCAGTCGGCGAGGTCGGGCACCGTCAGCCGGGCCACGCGTTGCAGCGTGTCCTCGTAGTCCAGCGACGAGGCGAGCGCCTCCCCGGCCTCGGCGAGGAAGCGCTGGTGCAGCTCGGCCTCCTTGGCCTCGGTCACGTCCTCGATGACGCTGACGGCCATGAGCTCGCCGCCCGGGCCTTCGAGGGGCGCGGCCTTGACCAGCCGCCAGCGCTGCTCGCCGCTCTCCCTATGGATGATCTTGGTCAGCAGCGGCTCGGCGGGGAGGCCGTTGACGATCTTGAAGCTCGGCACGTCCTCCGCGGTCAACGGGCGGCCGTCCTCGTGCGTGGACTCCCATTGCGCGGCGATCGCGCCCAGCGGCTGCGCTATGAGCTCTTCGGGTGTCGCGCAGCCGAGGATGTCCGCGGCCGCCTGGTTGGCGTAGCGCACGCGCCGGTTGCGATCGGTGACCGTCACGGCCTCGGTCAGGTTGGCGAGCACGCGCTCGAGCTGCTCGCGGGTGGCGCTCAGCTCTGCTTCCGCCGGGGCCATCTTCTCGCGCGGCCCGAGGAGGCTCCACGATCCCACCCCGAGCCCGACGAGCGCTGCCGCGATCGCCGCGACGAGGTTCGCCGCCCCGCCGGCGGCGGCCAGCAGGGCGGCGAGCACGAGCAGGACGCCCGCGAGCGCCAGGTGACCTCCCCGTGTCATGCGCGCATTTTCACGTCTGAGCGGCCAAAAGGCGACCCGGCGGCTCGTGCGGGTGTCCTAGCGGGCGGTGAGCGCCGAGCGCGCCACCTGCAGCCGATGGCGCTCGACGTCGGCGGCCTGGCGCTCGGCGCGCGCGGCGAGCTCCTGCAGGCGTGGCGCGTCGAGCGGTGGCGGACCCGCGATCTCGAGCAGCGCGCGCCACATCGCCAGCTTGCCCTGGATCCCGAGCTCGAGACCCTCGAGCTCGACGAGCGGGCTGAGCGGCGAGTAGCCGGTCAGCTGGGCGTTGGGCTTCAGGCGCCCCACCTTCTCGATCAGCCACCCTGCGGCGACCTTCAGCCGATCCTCGCCCACGCCGAGCTCGGCCATGATCTGCTTCAGCGTGTCGCGGTCGGCCGCGATCTCATCGGCCAGACCGGAGAGGAAGGCGCCCAGCTCGTTGTCCTTGTTCTCCGAGGCCGCGCGACGGACGAGCTCGACCCCGCTCGTCGACCCCGCGAGGTGGTCGTTGAGGTAGGTCGCCAGGTACTTCGAGGCTTTGCTCACCCGTGGGCCATACCCGCCCGCGCCCGCCCGCCATCCGGCCGATCGGCGGCGCCGGCGCTCTGGCCGGCGAAGCGCGGGAGGATCGCGGGTGCCCATTCGTCGAAGAAGGCGTCCTGGTCGGGGCCGATCTGCTGGACGAAGAGCTCGTCCACGCCGGCGTCGGCGTACTCCTGGAGCGCCTGCGCGTGGCGCTCGAGATCGGGCCCGCACGGCACCGTCTCGGCCACCAGGTCCTCGGTGACGAGCTCGCAGGCCTGCTCGAAGTGCGCGGGCGTGGGGAGGACCTGGGCCAGCTCGCCGGGGAGCGCCTCGTTGGGCCAGAGGCGGTGGGCCGTGCGCCGCGCCTCGGCCTCGTCGCTGCCGAAGCACACCTTGGTGCCGGCCTGCACCGGCCCCACGCCGCCCTCCGACCGGTAGAGCTCGATGAGCTCCGCCTCGGGCATCGTGGTCACGTAGCCGTCGCCGATGCGGGCGGCCAGGCGGACCGACTTGGGCCCGAAGCCGGAGACGAGGATCGGCGGCGGCGCGTCCGGCAGGTCGTAGATGCGCGCGTTCTGCACGGTGTAGTGGACGCCGCGGTGGTCGCGCGTGCCGCCGCGCCACAGCGTGCGGATGACCTCGACGGCCTCCTCGAGCATCTCCAGGCGCGTGTCGGCATCCGGCCAGGCGTCGCCGAGGATGTGCTCGTTGAGCGCCTCGCCGCTGCCGACGCCGAGCCCGAAGCGGCCCTGAAGGAGCACCGCGCTGGTGGCGGCCGAGTGGGCGATGATGGCCGGGTGGGTCCGGACGGTCGGGCACGTGACGGCGGTGGTCACGGGCAGCCGGGTCGCCTGGGAGAGCGCGGCGATGGTCGACCAGACGAACGGGCTGTGGCCCTGCTCGTCGTTCCAGGGATGGAAGTGGTCGGAGATCCAGAGGGCGTGAAAGCCCGCCCGCTCGGCTCGCCGCGCCTGCTCGACCAGGGCGTGCGGCCCGTGCTCTTCGCTTGAGAGGAAGTATCCGATGCGCATGCGCGGGCACTCCCCCGGCGTGCCGGGCCGCCAAACGCGCGGCACGTCCGCGGCCTACAGTCCCCGGCATGACCGCGCCCGTCGATCCCAATGTCCACGACCGCTTCATCCTGCGCCAGCGCATACGCCCCGTCGTGAACCAGTACGAGTTCTCGCTGCCCGGGGCGGACGGCCAGCCCGGCGAGCCGATCTCCTTCGTCGAGCAGAAGCGCTTCAAGTTCAAGGAGGACATCCGCTTCTACGCCGACGACTCCAAGGAACAGGAGCTGCTGCGGATCAAGGCACGTCAGCGCTTCGATCCGCGTGCGCGGTACGACGTCACCTCGGCCGACGGGATCAAGATCGGCGAGATCCAGAAGGTGTTCGGGGCGAGCCTGCTGCGCTCCACCTACGCCCTGTTCGATGCCCAGGGCGCCGAGGTCGCCACCGCCCGGGAGAAGAGCCTCGGCGTCGCGCTCTTCCGCCGCCTGGTCGGGTTCGTGCCCTACGTCGGCAACTTCGCTGACTGGCTGCCGATCCCGTACCACTTCGAGTTCCTGCGCGGTGACACCGTCCTGGGCACGCACACGCGCGAGGCCTTCAAGTTCCGGGACACCTACACCATCGACCTGAGCGGCGATCCCGAGCGCACGCTGGACCGCCGGCTCATCCTCGCCATCGCGGTCGGCATGGACGCGCTCCAGGCGCGCTAGGTGAGCTGCCCACGAAGCGACCGGCGCGAGATCGAGAGGGACGCGCGCCGGCCGCTCGCGGAGGGAGGAGGAACGACGAGGGAGAGCTCTCCCTCATCGCTCCGTTTTCCCGTCCGATGGGGCAGGCAATCGCCCACGTCAGCGGACGGACGAATCCTCTACCGGCGGATCTGCCCTCGCCCTGGCGGGTAGGGGTGACGGCGCCTTCGCGGCCGGGTCGGCCGCGCAACCGAGATTGCAACCTTTGTTGCAGGTACAGTTTGTGGCGTTTCGGGCCGATAACCCCCACGAAATCGGCATCACCCTCATTGAGGGCACGGACCCAGCCGAGGGGGTGGGCATGGAGGTCGCGGGTGTGGTGCCACTCGCCGAGTGGCGGATGGCGGCGCCGAAGGGCGCATCGAGTGAGTTGAACGGACTGCCGCTCACGCGAGCGCGCGTGCTGGCCATCACCGATCGGTGCTGGTCCTGTCGCTCCAAGGTCCGCGGGATCGTCGGCGTGCTCGTCGAGATGCCCGCCGGCACGGGCTTCGTCTCCTTCACCGACGTGGCCGAGGCGCTCGCCGGCGCGGCCGATCCGCGCGAGCTCGCGGCCCGCGGCATCGGTCAGCTGCGCCACCGCGACAGCCCCGGCATCGAGGGTGGCTACGTCTCCAACGGCTGTCCCGAGTGCGACAAGCTGATCGCCCGCTTCCTCCTCGACGACCTGCTGGCCGAGCACCTGCGCGACGGCGGCACCTACGCCCAGCTCGACACGGGCCTGGTCCTCGAGCTGCACGTCCCGGGCCTCGACGCCTGGCTGCGCCGCAGCGCCTAGCCATCGCCGCGTTCGCGCGGTCGTGACCTTCCTGCGACGAGGGGTCGATGGCGCCTGGGCGTCGTCTACCGTGGGGGCATGGACCGCGTGGAGCTGCACTTCCACCTCCTGCCGGGCGTCGACGACGGGCCGCGCGACCTCCCGGGCGCGCTCGCGCTCGCGCGCGCAACCGTGGCCGACGGCACGCGCCTCGTCACCTGCACGCCGCATGCGCACCAGGTGGACTTCGCCGAGATCCCGGACCGGGTGCGGCGCATGCAGGTGGCGCTCGACGCCGCCGGGATCGACCTGCAGGTCCGCGGCGGCGCCGAGCTCATGTGGGACGACGTCCCGGGCCTCGACGACGACGCGCTCGACCGCGTGGCCCAAGGGCCGTCCGACCGGCGCTGGCTGCTGCTCGAGGCCCCGCTGCCCGGCACCGGCCCGCTCGCCGCCTTCGAGGCGTCGGCGCGCGAGCTGCGCGAGCGCGGCTTCGGCCTGCTCATCGGCCATCCGGAGCGCTCGTCCGAGCTGATGGCCGCGCGCGCTGGCGTCGATCGCCTCCTCGCCGCCGGCGACCGCCTCCAGGTCAACGCCTCCTCGCTGACCGGCTACCACGGCGGGGGACCGCGTGCCCACGGCCTGGAGCTCGTGCGCTCCGGCCGCGCGACGGTCCTCGCCTCCGACGCGCACCAGCCCGTGGAGCGCGGGCCGGTGCTGGGCCAGGCCGTCGCCGTTCTGCGCCGGCACGGCATCGCGCCCCACGATGCCGAGCGTCTCGTGTCGGCCGGGCCGCGGGCGCTCCTCGAGGGCGGGATCGCGCCGGCGCGCCGCCTGGCCGCCTGACCTGCATGGCTCCGGGCTCGTTCACCACCCGGCCCGAGCTCGTGGGGAGCTTCGGGATGGTGGCCTCGACGCACTGGCTGGCGTCCGCGGCGGGGATGCGCCTGCTCGAGCACGGAGGCAACGCGTTCGACGCCGCCGTCGCCGCCGGCCTGACGCTCCAGGTCGTCGAGCCCCACATGAACGGCCCCGGTGGCGACCTGCCGGTGCTGTTCTGGAGCGAGCGCCTCGGCCAGGCCCGCGTGCTCTGCGCCCAGGGCGTGGCGCCGGCGGCCGCCACCATCCGGCGCTTCGAGGAGCTCGGGTTCGACCGGATGCCCGGGACCGGACCGCTGGCCGCGTGCGTCCCCGGCGCCTTCGACGGCTGGATGGTGCTGCTGCGCGACTTCGGCACCGCTGCGCTGGCCGACGTCATGGCCCCCGCCATCGAGTACGCCGAGCGCGGCTTCCCCCTCGTGCCCGCCGTCACGGCCACGATCGCCGAGGCGCAGGACCTCTTCCGCGCAGAGTGGACGACCTCGGCGGAGCTCTACCTCGCCAACGGGGTGCCGCGGCCGCTGAGCCAGTTCCGCAACCGCGCGCTGGCCGCCACCTACCGGCGGATCGTCGACGAGGCCGAGCGCGCCAGCACGGAGCGCGAGGCGCAGATCGAGGCGGCGCGCGACGCCTTCTACCGAGGCTTCGTGGCCGACGCGATCGTCGACTGGGCGTCGTCCAACGAGGTCCTCGACAGCTCGGGGCGCCGCCACGCGGGACTGCTGACGGGCGACGACCTCGCCTCGTGGGAGGCCGGCTACGAGGCGCCCGTGACCTTCGAGTACGAGGGCCTTCAGATCTGCAAGACCGGCCCGTGGGGCCAGGGGCCGGTCTTCCTTCAGCAGCTGGCGCTGCTCGCGGGCTCCGACCTCGAGGCGATGGGGCTCGGGTCGGCCCAGTACCTGCACACGGTCCTCGAATGCGCGAAGCTCGCCTTCGCCGATCGCGAGGCCTGGTACGGCGACCCGGCCTTCGTCGACGTGCCGCTCGAGGCGCTCCTGTCCGAGCCGTACAACGCCGAGCGGCGTGCGCTCGTGGGCGACGAGGCGTCGCTCGAGCTGCGGCCGGGCGCACCGGACGGCCGCGCGCCGCGCGTGGCGTCGTTCGTGGCGGCGAGCGGTTCGGCGGCGGCGAACGCCTCGGCGGCGGGCGTGGGGGAGCCGACCCTGCACGCCGGCGACACCTGTCACGTCGATGTGGCCGACCACTTCGGCAACCTCGTGTCCGCCACGCCGAGCGGGGGCTGGCTGCAGAGCTCGCCCGTGATCCCGTCGCTCGGCTTCCCGCTGGGCACCCGCGCGCAGATGTTCGTGCTCGACGAGGGCCTGCCCAGCGCGCTGGCTCCGCGCAAGCGCCCGCGCACGACGCTCAGTCCATCCCTGGCGCTGCGCGACGGCGAGCCCTACATGGCGTTTGGCACGCCCGGCGGCGACCAGCAGGACCAGTGGTCCCTGCACCTCCTGCTCGCCCACGTGCACTTCGGGCTCGACCTCCAGGCCGCGATCGACGCGCCCGCCTTCCACACCACGCACTTCCCGAGCTCGTTCTATCCGCGCGAGGCCTACCCGGGGAGCGTGCACGTCGAGGGACGCTTCCCCCCGCGCGTCGTCGCCGAGCTGCGCGCGCGCGGCCACGACGTCCACGTCGAGGGCGACTGGACGCTCGGCCGCCTGTCGGCCGTCACGCGAGGACCCGACGGCGTCCTGCGCGCCGCGGCCAATCCGCGCGGCATGCAGGGCTACGCCGTCGGGCGCTGACCCGCGGTCAGGCGATGCGCACGGCGTCGTCGCCCAGCGTCACCACGTCGCCGCGGTGCAGCTGGCGCCCGCGGCGTGTCTCGAGCTCGGCGTTGACGGTCACCACCCCCTGCTCGAGGAGGGACCGGGCCTCACCGCCGGAGGCCGCCAGCCCCGAGAGCTTCAGGGCCTGGCCCAGGCGGATCATCTCGCCGCGGATGACGAGATCGCGCATCCGCTCATGATGCCCCGCTCACGGGCCGAAGTGCTTGGCGGAGACACGCCAGCGCACGCCGCGGCCGCCGCGCAGGCGGTAGTCGCCCTGCCCCGGATCCTCGAAGCGCGGCGCGCAGGCGCGGGTGGTGCCGGGCACGGAGGGCCAGCGGCCGTTGCTAGAGCAGCGGGTGTTGTTGGCGCCGGCGACGTCGACCGTTGGGTCGCGCCCGAACGCGCCGAAGACGTTGTCGCTCACCGTCGTGCTCGACCACCCGGTTCCCCGCAGCACCGCGAAGCCGCCGCCACGCCCGGGCCACACCGTGTTGTGACGGATGACGCCGTTGCGGATCGGGCCGAAGATCTGAAACGGCGAGAGCTGGAAGCCCGGGCACAGGCTGGCCGGTTCGCACCGGCGGTCCTGCCGGATGATGAGGTTGTCCTCGACGACAAGTCCGTCGATGGCCGAGGCCTGGTCCTTGACGAAGAACCCCTGGCCGCCGAAGTCGTGCAGGTAGTTGCCGCGGAAGACGAGGTGGTCGCCCACCCACACCGATTGGAAGACGTCGTTGTGGCCGCCGTACTCGACGTTGCCGGTGAACTCGTTGTCCTCGATCAGCAGGCCGTCGCGGTCGGCGTCGGGGCCGTCGTGGTAGACGTTGGCGCGGATCGCGTCCTCGTCGAAGCGGCCCACGAAGCGGTTGCGGGTGATCGAGACGTCGTCGCAGTGGTCGGGCGGGTCCGCCGGACAGACCAGGACGCCGTAGCCGCCGCCGCGGCCGCGGCCGATCAGGAGATTGCGGTCGATGCGCATGCCGACGGAGCCGGTCGCGACCGTCACCTCGCCGGTGAGGCGCAGGCGCGCGATCGTCAGGTGGCGCCCGGCCAGCTTGACCCTCGCCACGACGGCGCGGCCCGGCGTGCGGGCGCGCAGTGTCACGCCGGGGCTCCTCTTCCTCGCGTCCAGGCTGATCGGGCCGTAGACGCCGTCGGCCAGGCACACGACGTCGCCGGTCTTGGCCTTGCTCACCGCCGTCTGCGCCTCCTGGGCGGAATGCACGGTCTTGGTGCACGTCGCCGCCTCGGCCCGGCTCGTCAGGCGCAGCACGGCGATCGCGGCGAGCGCCGCGAGCACAGCTGAGAGGAGGGCGATGGCCCCGAGGCGCCTGCGCATGGTGTCCCTACGTAACGGGCCGCGCCGCCGAAAGCTCCCGCGAGCCGGCCGAGGGCCCCCGTAGAGTATGCGCGGTCCAGGCGCCGATCGACGGTGCCGGCTCCCACCCGTCGATGCCGCGCTTGATCTTCCGCGCCCGTGTTCCCGCCGTGCTCGTCGTCGCACTGGTCGCCTTCGCGACGGCACTGGCGCCCACGGTGGGAACCTCCTCCGCCGAACGCGGGGCCATGGCACAGGCCCCGGAGCCCACCTGCCCACCCGCCGGGCTCACCGCGCTGCCCAACGGCCAGCTGCGCATGCCCTCCGGCGCCAAGCCGGGCGCCACGCGGCTTCTGGTGGCGGTCATGTCCGGCGGCGACGGCGACGCCGACGACTACCTCAAGCTCGGGGCGGCCGCGAACCGGCAGGGGATCGCCGTGCTCTACCCCACCGGGAGGGCCGGCTCGATCTGGCAGATCGCCGCCTATCTCGGCAGCTCCGACGTCAAGCTGGTCAGCGACCTGCTCGACCAGGTCCTCGCCACCGGCTGCTTCGACCTCAACCG
>DASVFT010000052.1:0-5097 GCA_036379935.1 Solirubrobacteraceae bacterium
ACGCCCGCATCTGGCCCTCATCAACCCGACGCAACCGCGCGCTGGCATCCTTCCTTCGCTACTACAACCGCCGAAGACCACACACCTCACTCAACGACCGGCCACCCATCAGCCGCGTTCACCAAGACCGAGGGCAGGACAACTAGGCGGCGGCGCGCTCCCGGGTGAGTCCTGCCCGCGCCCGGCACACCAGCGCCTTCGACCCGCCCGCCGAGACGTGCAGGCGGCGGGCGATCGTCTCGTGCGAGGCCCCGCCGAGCTCGTGCATGACGAGCGCGGTGCGCTGGCGCTCGGGCAGGCGCTTGAGGTCGCCCACGAGATCGCGCAGGTCCTCGGCGCGGGTCACGAGCTCGTGCGGGTCGGCGAGCGCGTCGTGCAGGACGGGCGCGTGCAGGTCCAGGTCGGTGGTGCGCGCCGGCCGGCGCAGCACGTCGAGCGCGCGGTTGCGGACGATGGTGTAGAGCCACGCCTTGAGCGCCATCTCGCGCGCGTCGGCCCGCAGCGCCGCGAGCGCGCGCACGAAGGCATCCTGGACGACCTCCTCGGCGTCGTGGTGCGCGCCGGCCAGCATCTGGCGCGCGTAGCCCACGAGGCGCTGCTCGTAACGGGCGTGGATGGCGTCGAAGGCGCGGTCGTCGCCGGCGCGGACGAGCTCGACCAGCTGCTCGTCGCTTGCCGCGCCGTAGGCCGTGGGGTGCAGGAGGATCGTCATGCCTGGAGGTTCGGGCCGCGCGCGTCTTCCTCCCAGCCACCCGAGGGTCACACCTGGCCACCACAGGTGGGGCATCCATCACCCTGGGTAGCCTTGACGGCCGGCATGCCCAAGTCCCCGCTGCAAGCCCATTCGGCCACGCCAGCCGAGCTGCGCGACCGCATCGAGGCCGAGCGCCGCGGCCGCCCGTTCCTCGTGTTCCGCGACGGCGACGGCTCGCAGCGGCTGCTCGACCTGGCCGGGCTCCAGCGCCTGAGCGTGGGTCGTGGCGCCGGGAACGAGTTGAGCGTGCCCTGGGACACGGAGGTCTCGCGCCTGCACGCCGAGCTCGAGGCGATCGCGGGGGAGTGGACGGTCTCCGACGACGGGCTCTCGCGCAACGGGACCTTCGTCAACGGCACCCGCATCTCGGGCCGCACCCGGTTGCGCGACGGCGACGTGCTGCGCGTGGGGCAGACCTCGATCGCCTACCGCCGCCCGGAGGCCGAGGACTCGCTGCCCACGCGCGTGGCCGGCGTCCGCCTGGCCCTCACCGACCTGCCGCCCACCCAGCGCCAGGTCCTGGTCGCGCTCGCGCGTCCCTACAAGCACGACGAGTTCGCCGTGCCCGCCACCAACCAGGAGATCGCCGGCGAGCTGCATCTGAGCGTCGACGCCGTCAAGTCGCACCTGCGCACGCTCTTCCAGCGCTTCGGCATCGAGCACCTGCCGCAGAACCAGAAGCGCTCGCGGCTGGTGGCCGAGGCGCTGCACTCGGGCCTGATCTCGACGCGCGACCTCTAGCCCTCAGGGCGTCAGGCGCTGGACCTTGCCCTCGGCCAGGCTCGTGACCCACACCGCGTCGTCCGTCGCGTCGATGCCGTAGGGATTGCTCGCGACGTCGATCGGCCGCCCCGTGACGTGCCTGGTCTGCGGGTCGATGCGCGAGACCGTCGAGTCGAACGCGTTGGCCGTCCAGATGCCGCCGGCGCCGATCGAGATGCCCTTCGGGCCGCGGCCGACGCGGATCGGCGTCGTGCTCAGCGACCCGGCGTCGATGCGCGTGACGGTGCCGTCGCCGTTGTTGGTGACCCACACCGCTCCGCGCCCATAGGCGATGCCGAAGGGCCTCTCGCCGACGAACACCGGGCGCTGGGTGCCGCTGGCGATGTCGACGCGCGTCACCGTGTTCGCGCGCCGGGCGATGACCCACACCGCGTTGGCGCTGACGGCGAGGTTCTGCAGGCCGTCGGGAAGTTGGATGGTCTTGGCCGGCACGCGACGTTCGGGATCGATGCGCAGCAGCAGGCCCGGCGTGCCGCGGATGCCGACCCACAGCGAGCGCGAGGTCGCGGCGACGGCCACGACCTTGCCCCGGCTGGGCAGCGGAACGGCCTGCCCCTCCTGGCGATGGGACCTCAGGCTGATCGGCACGAGCGCCGGACCGCTCTGGTTGGCGACCCACAGCCTGCCGAAGCCGGCCGCGAGCGCGGCGGGCAGTGGCCCGACGCGCGGGTTGTACGGCTCGCGCTTGACGGTCTCGGCGTCGATGGCCGCGAGGCGATCGCTGTCGCTGCGAATGACCCACGCCTTCCCGTCGGCCACGAGGATGTTGCTCGGGCGCCCGCCGAGCCGCACCGTCTTGATGGCGACGCGGCCGCCCGACGGCGTCGTGGTGGTGGTGCGGCCCGTCGTCGTCTGACCCCCGCCGCCGTCGCCCCCTCCCAGCGCCAGCGCGGCGATGAGCACGAGGCCCGCGATCGGCAGCGCCGCCAGCGCCCACGGCCACAGCCCGCGGCGCGCCGGTCTGGCGGTCGCCATCGCCGTGGGCGCCTGATCGGGCGAGACGACGGTGTCCTGCGCGTCGCCGGGCGCGGCCTCGCCGACCGCCACGAGGCGCTCCGGCCCGGGCGCCGTCGCCCGCCCCACGGCGGCCAGCGCGGCGCGCCCGAGGTCGCCCGCGGACTGGAACCGGTCGTCGGGGTCCTTGGCCAGCGCGCGCGTCAGCACCGCGTCGAAGCCCTGCGGGACGCCCGGCGCGTGGTCCGCGACCGACGGCGGGTCGTCGTGCAGATGGGCCCACAGCGTCGCCTCGTCGCTCTCGCGCTGATAGGGCGGCTCTCCGACCAGCGCGTGATAGAGCACGCAGCCCAGCGCGTAGACGTCGGCCCGCGCATCGACGCGCTGGCCGCGAATCTGCTCGGGCGCGACGTAGCCCAGCGTCCCCACCCATCCGCCCTCTCGCGTGGAGGCGGTGTGCGAGGTCAGGCTCTTGGTCAGCCCGAAGTCGGTGAGATACGCGTGGTCGCCGGCGCCCAGCAGCACGTTGGCCGGCTTGACGTCGCGATGCACGATGCCACGGGCGTGGGCGGCGTCCAGCGCGCTGGCGATCTGGCTGATGACGTGAGCCGCCCGTTCGGGATCGAGCCGTCCTTCGGCACGTACGAGGGTGCGCAGGTCGGAGCCCTCGACGTAGCGCATGGCGATGTAGAGCGCGCCGTCGTTCTCGCCCGTGTAGTAGATGGGAATGACGTTGGGATGATCGATCGAGGCGGCGGCACGGGACTCGCGCACGAAGCGCTCGCGGAAGCTCGCGTCCTCGGCTAGTTGCGGGGCGATCAGCTTGAGCGCCACCGGACGGTCGAGATCGAGCTGGATGGTCCGGTAGACGACGCCCATGCCGCCGCGGCCGGCGATCCCGACGATGCGGTGTCCGGCGAACTCGTCTCCCTCGTGCAGCGTGGGCACCGGGCCTTTGTACACGACGGTCCGCACGTCCCGGTTCGCCCCGCGGTCCGGCGGCGCGGATATCCTCGCCGCTTCGATGCGCGGTTCGAGTGCCGTTCGCGCGGCCGCGTGGGGGGCCGTGGCGCTGGGCGCGGCCGCGCCGCTCGTGCGCCGGCGCCTACGTCTCCCGCCGCCCGTGGTGACCGCCGCCTCCGCCGCGGCGCCCGTCGCGCTGGCCGTGGCCGTCCCGCGCTCGCGCCTGCGCGACGTGGCCATCGTCTGCCTGCAGATGAACGCCTACGTGGCGACCTACGAGATGCCCCACGACGATCCCGACCGCCTGCGCGCCCGGGTGCGCGTGCGCTATCCGGTCGTGGCCGACCGCGTCCTCGGACTGGGCGAGCTGCCGGGGCTGCGCCTGCAGCGGGCATTCGCGTGCCGCGTGGGCCAGCCGCTGCGCGTCGCCGAGCAGGTCCTCGTGTGGTGTCACTGGCTGTGGTTCGCCGTTCCGCACGGCACGGTCGCCTATCTGCAGCTGCGCCGGCGCGAGCAGTTCGCGCGCGGGGCGGCGCAGATGTACGCGGTCTTCGACCTGGGCCTGATCGGCTATTGGGCGGTGCCGACGGCGCCGCCGTGGTACGCCGCCCAGGTCGGCGCCCTCGGGCCGTCGACGCCGGCGCTGCGGCGCATGATGCGCGAGCACGGCGAGGCGTTCTGGAAGGGGGCCTGGGGCCCTCTCTACGATGTCCTGGGAGGCAACCCGCTCGCCGCCATGCCCTCACTGCACTTCGCGACATCCGTGATGGCCGCCCACCTCCTAGGCGACGCCGGACCGGTGCAGGGCGCGCTCGGATGGACGTACGCGCTGACGCTGGGGTTCGCGTTGGTCTACCTGGGCGAGCACTACGTCGTGGACCTCCTCGCCGGGCTCGCCCTCGCCGAGGGCGTGCGCCGTCACGGGCATCGGACCGCGCCGCTGCTGCGCGCGGCGTCGCGCACGATCCAGCGGCTCGAGGCGCGGGCGCACGCATGAGCTCGGCGCCCGTCGACGTTCCCAACGCTCCACGGCCGGAGGACGCCGACGACGAGGAGATGCCGCGCGTGGTCATCACGCGCGAGCGGGCGCTGGTCTTCGGGGTCTTCGTCCTCTCGGCGATCGCCTTCCTCTACTTCGTCCTGCCCAACCTCGCCGGCGGGACGTCCGAGTCGATCCACAACCTCGGCGACGGCGATCCGGTGTGGCTCGTGGCCGCGCTCCTCCTCGAGTGCCTGTCGTTCGTGGGCTACGTGGTCCTCTTCCGGACCATCTTCGTGCGCGGCACGACGCGCATCGGCTGGCGCGAGAGCTACCAGATCACGATGGCGGGACTCGCGGCGACGCGGCTGTTCGCGGCGGCGGGCGCGGGCGGCATCGCGCTGACCGCATGGGCGCTGCGGCGCTCGGGCATGGAGCGGCGGCTGGTCGCCTGTCGCATGGTGGCCTTCATCGCCGTGCTCTACGCGGCGTACATGGGCGCGCTTCTGGTCTTCGGGCTGGGTCTGTACGCCGGTGTCCTCAATGGCCCCGCGCCGTTCGCCATCACGGTGATCCCGGCCATCTTCGCCCTCATCCTGTTCGCCCTCTTTTTGGGGATGACGCTGCTGCCGGGCGACGCCGAGCGCAGGCTGTCGCACTGGGC
>DASVFT010000053.1:0-30943 GCA_036379935.1 Solirubrobacteraceae bacterium
CTCGGCCCTGCGTACAGCAGCGCGTACGGCGGACTCCGTGCTGGGGCCCGTGAGCGGGCTCGCGGGGGTGAGGGGACGCGGTGGGCTGGGCGGCGTCGAGGCGACGAAGGCGGTGCCGCAGATCCACGTCGCCGCGGCGACGCAGCGCTCGCCCGAGACGGCGGGTGCGTCGTCATCCGGTCAGAGCCCGTCCGCCCCGGCGCTCACGACCGCTTGGCCTCACCCGGACCGACCGCTGACACGCCTCCCGCACACCTCAGCAACGCGCGGCGCCGGTGCCCCGCCACCGGCGCCCGCGTCCACCGGCGCGTCCATCGGCGCGGTCGCGGCGGTTTCGGCCGGCGCAACGGCCGCGCTGCTTCTCGCGCTCTTCAGCTTGGAAACTCCGGCCCTGCGCCGCCACCTCGTCCTGCCGCCCGCCCGTCCATGGCCGGCGGCGCCCGTCTTCCTGCTCGATCGGCCCGGCTAGCCCTCGCGGGCTTGCGTCAGGGCATGCCGGGGGCCGCGAACGCCCGGCTTTCGTAAACGCATTCGAGAAAGGAAGCACCATGAGACGAGGTCTCTGTGCGCTGATGGCGGCTGCCGCCGTCACGGCGCTGGGAGCCACGCCCGCGGCGGCGTCGCTGACGCCGGTGCCGGACGGGTCGGGCTCCGCGCAGAACGCATCCACCGTCCATCAGGGCGACAACTCGGCCACCGGCGGCGACGCCACGGCGACGGGCGGCAACGGCGGCAACGCCAGCACCGGCAACACGCAGGCGCTGAACGGGAACTCCGTGAGCGTCGCGGTCGGGCCGGACGCCCACGCCGACTCGCAGGGCGGCGACACGTCGGCCAAGAGCGGCGACGCCAAGGGCGGCGACGGCGGCAACGCGAAGGCGAGCGGCGGCGACGCCACGGCCGGCAACGTCGCGCACGTCAAGCAGGTCCGCTCGTCCCGCGGCAGCCGCTGGTCGCAGGGCGGGTCGGCGAACGAGGTCCGCTCCTTGGGCGGCGGCCAGCCGTCCGACGGCGGCTCGGCCAACCACTCCAAGGTCGAGCAGGGCAAGAACGACGCCTCCGGCGGCAGGGGAACCGCGACCGGCGGCAAGGGCGGCGACGCCAGCACCGGGAACACGCAGGTGCTGAACGGCAACTCCGTGAGCGTCGCGCTCGGGCCGAAGGCCAAGGCCAGGTCGCAGGGCGGCGGCACGTCGGCCAAGAGCGGCGACGCCAGCGGCGGCGACGGCGGCAACGCGAAGGCGAGCGGCGGCGACGCCACCGCCGGCAACGTTGCGTACGTCCGCCAGGTCGACCGGTCGAAGGGCGGTCGCAGCGACAGCGCCTATGACAAGCGTCTGGCCTGCGCCCGCCCGTCGCGGAAGCCCTCGTTCGAGCCTCGCCGGTCCGAGCCGAGCAACGGCTCGGACATCAGGCAGGGCGACAACACCGCCGCGGGCGGCGAGGGCAGCGCGACCGGCGGTGACGGCGGCGACGCCGACACCGGCAACGTGCAGGAGGGCAACGGCAACGGCTTCGCGCTTGGACTGTCCAAGGGCGACAGCAAGCGGGAGGCGTGCTGCTGCGACAAGCGGCGCGAGGACGACGGCGGCGCCTCCGCCGAGGGTGGTGACACCCGCGCCCGCAGCGGCGACGCCGAGGGCGGTGACGGCGGCGACGCCAAGGCCAACGGCGGCGACGCCGTCGCGGGCAACATCGCCGAGGTGCGCCAGCGCGACAGCGAGCGGTGATCGCTCGCCGCTGAGCTGAGCGAGAGCGAAGCGGCCGGCCGGCGTCCCCTCGCCGCCGGCCGCCCGCTCGGCCTGCCGGGCTGAGCATGGGGCCCGCCGCCCGCTCGGCCGGGCACGGGCTACCGTGGGCGCGGTGGCTCCCGCGTCCGTCAGCCCCGCTCGGCGTGCCGCGCACGCGGTCGTGCGGCGCACGCTCGCCGAGGGGGCCTACGCCGATCGCGCCCTGCACGGCGAGGCGCGCGGGCTCGACGGGCGCGACCGCGCGCTGGCCAAGCAGCTCGCGTTCGGGACGGTCCAGCGTCGCCTGACGCTCGACGACGTCATCGCCCGCCACGTCGACCGCCCGCTGGAGCCCGTCGTGCGCGCCGCGCTCCAGCTCGGCCTCTTCCAGCTGCTCTTTCTCGACGGCGTCGCGCCGCACGCCGCCATCGGCGAGGCGGTCGAGCTGGCCAAGCCGAGCCCCGGCCACCGGCTCGTCAACGCGGTGCTGCGCCGGGTGCAGCGCGAGGGCGCGCCGCTGCCCGCCGACGACACACCCGAGGGCGCGACCCTGCGCCATTCCCATCCGCGCTGGCTCGTGGACCTGTGGTGGGACTGGCTGGGCGCCGAGCAGACCCGAGCGCTGCTGGCCGCCGACAACGAGCCCGCCGAGCTCGCCCTGCGGGTCAACGCGCTCGTCGACCACGACCTCGACGACATCCCCGGGCGCCGCGAAGGCGAGGCCATCATCGTCGAGGGGTCGTTCGACGCCCTCGCGCACCCGGGCTACGCGGCCGGGGCCTTCACGCCGCAGTCGCGGGCCAGCCAGCTCGTGGCGCCCACGCTCGCGCCACGACCGGGCGAGCGCGTGCTGGACCTGTGCGCCGCGCCCGGGGGCAAGACGACGCACATCGCCGCGCTCATGGAGGGGACCGGCGAGGTCGTGGCCGTCGAGCGCCACGCGCAGCGTGCGGCGGCGCTCGAGGCCACGTGCGCGCGCATGCGTGCCGCGAACGTCACCGTCGTCACGGCCGATGCCAAGGCCTTCGACGGCGGCGCGAGCTTCGATCGCGTCCTCCTCGACCCCCCGTGCTCGGGCCTCGGCACGCTCCGTTCGCACCCCGACCTGCGCTGGCGCGCGACGCCGCGCTCCATCGAGCAGTTGGCCGCCGAGCAGGACGCCCTGCTGGCCTCGGCTCGGCGCGCGCTGCGCCCCGGGGGCACCCTCGTCTACTCGGTCTGCACGCTGTCGCCGCACGAGGAGCGCCTCACGTCGGAGCACGTACGGCGTACCTTTCCCCACCTCGATGGCACCGACGGCTTCTATATTGCCCGCGATGGAGGGTGACCTCGGGCTGAAATGCCCGTCCTGTGGGGAGCCGTGGCTGCGCCCGACGAACCTCGCGGGACGCTATCGCTGCGTGTACTGCCTGCACCGCTTCGAGCTGCGGTCCGTGTGCCCCAACTGCGGCGAGCACTCCACCATCGTGCGCATGTCGAGCACGGCGACCGTCACCTGCAGCCACTGCGGTGGCTCGATGCTGGTCGAGGTATGAGGCGCCGCATAGCGCCATCGATCCTGGCCGCCGACTTCGGGCGCCTGCGCGAGCAGGTGCGCGAGGTGGTCGACGCCGGCGCGGAGGTCATCCACGTCGACATCATGGACGGCCACTTCGTCCCGCCGCTCTCCATGGGACCCAAGGCGGTCGAGGCCCTGCGCGACTTCGACGTCGTGCTCGACGTCCACCTCATGGTCGACCGTCCCGAGCGCCACGTGGCCGAGTTCGCGCGCGCGGGGGCGACGAACATCGTCGTCCACATGGAGGCCACGCCGCACGTGCACTACACGATCCAGGCCATCCGCGAGGCGGGCTGCAACCCGGGCGTGGCGCTCACGCCCTCGACGCCGGTCGAGGCGCTGTCGGAGCTCCGCGGCGAGCTGTGGAGCGCGCTGTGCATGACGGTGAACCCGGGCTGGGGCGGGCAGGCCTTCATCCCGTCGTCGCTGGACAAGATCGCCCGCCTGCGCGCGCTGATCGGTCCGGACGTCGAGCTGGAGGTCGACGGCGGCGTCGATCGCCAGACGGCCGGCCCGTGCGCCGAGGCCGGCGCCTCGCTCCTCGTGGCGGGCACGTCGGTGTTCGGCAGCCCCGATCCGGGCACAGCGTTCCGTGAGGTCGCGGCGGCGGCCGGGTGTAGCTAGCCGTATCTCTGGTCGTTGCTCAACGAACGACAATCGTCAACACGTGGGAACCACAGTCCTCATCGTCGACGACCACCCGACCTTTCGGGCGACGGCACGGATGCTGCTCGAGGCCGAGGGCTACGACGTGGTGGGCGAGGCTCCCGACGGCAGCACGGCGATCACCGAGAGCTGCCGGCTGCATCCCGATCTCGTGCTGCTCGACGTGAACCTCCCGGACCTCGACGGCTTCCAGGTCGCCGAGCAGATCACCGCGCGCGTCGGTGCGCCCGCCGTGGTGCTCACCTCCAGCCGCGACTCGTCCGACTTCGGCCCCCTGGTCACCGGCAGCGGCGCCCGCGGCTTCATCTCCAAGGGCGACCTCTCCGGCGCCGCCATCGCCCGGCTGCTCTAGGCGGCCTCTGATGCTCGGCCTGCGCCGCGCGCTGCTCGCCCTCTTCGCCCTCGGCGTCGTCTTCGCGGGCCTCGTCGTCGCCCTCACCCTCGCCTCCGAGCACGAGGACCAGAAGGCGATCACGGCGATCGTCGGCCCGATCGTCGGCCTGGCCTTCATCGGCACCGGCGTCTTCGCGTGGTGGCGGCGCCCGCTGAACCGCTTCGGGCTGCTCATGACCGGGGTCGGTTTCGCCTGGTTCCTGGCCGGGCTGACCGAGTCCAACAACTCCACGATCTTCACCGCCGCCGCCTACATCGCGCCGCTCTACCTGGTCCTCGTGATCCAGATGGTGCTCGCATTCCCCAGCGGGCGCCTGGAGACCCGCGGGCAGCGCGCCACGATCGCCGCGGGCTACCTCGACGTCCTGGCCGTGCGCCTGCCGTTCTTCCTGCTGGGCGGCGACGTCGCCGCTGGCCTCCACGACCCGCGTCTGCAGAACGCGTTCGCGCTGACCCACCGCACAGATCTCGCGAACGTCTTCGACTACGCCTCGAGCTTCATCGCGGTCGGGTGCCTGGTGGCGACGGTAGTCCTGCTGCTGAGCAGGCGCCAGGCGGCCACGGCGCCGCAGCGCCGTGCGATCGCGCCCATGCTGTGGACGGGCCTGTCGCTCGTGGGGCTGCTGGGCCTGGCCTTCCTCCTCGACGCCGTCGGCGCGCCCAAGGGGCCCGTCGAGGTGATCGGCGTCCTAGCGCTCGTCGCGTTCGCCGTGCTCCCCTTCGCCTTCCTGGCCGGGCTCGTTCGCAGCCGCTACTCGCGCGCGGGGGCCGTGGGCGAGCTCATCGAGCGGCTCAACAACCCGGAGGCCGACCGCTCGCTCGGCCAGGCGCTGGCCGACGCGCTGGGCGACCGCTCGCTCAAGCTCGTCTACTGGCGCCCGTCCGCCGGCCACTACGTCACCTACGACGGGCGCCGCGTCGAGCTCCCCGCACCCGGCTCGGGCCGCGCGGTGACCGAGGTCGAGCGCGAGGGCATCCGCGTGGGCGCGATCATTCACGACGGCTCGCTGGCCGACGAGCCCGGCCTGGTGCGCGCGGTGGCGGCCTCCGCCGCGCTGGCGCTCGAGAACGAGCGCCTGGAAGCCGAGCTGCGCGCTCGCCTCGACGAGCTGCAGAGCTCGCGCGCTCGCCTCGTCGAGGTCTCGATGTTCGAGCGGCGCCGCCTGGAGCGCGACCTGCACGACGGCGCCCAGCAGCGGCTCGTCGCCCTCTCGCTGCAGCTGGCCCTGGCCCGCCGCAACCTCGACGCCGGTGACGGGCGCGGGGCGGTGGAGATGCTCGACGCGGCGCGCGATGAGCTGGCCCGCGCGCTGGAGGAGCTGCGCGAGCTGGCCCGCGGCATCCATCCCGCGATCCTCACCGATCGCGGACTGGAGGCCGCCATCGAGGCGCTCGCCGAACGTGCACCGCTACCGGTTAGTCTCGACGAGATGCCCGTCGAACGACTGCCCGCTTCGGTCGAGGCGGCCGCCTACTTCGTGGTGGCCGAGGCCCTGACCAACGTGGCGAAGTACGCGGGCGCCTCCAGCGCCGGGGTGCGCATCGCCCGCAATGGGGCCTACGCGCTGGTTGAGGTCTCAGACGACGGCGTGGGCGGCGCCGACCCGGCCGTGGGCACCGGCCTGCGGGGACTGGCCGACCGGCTGGCCGCGCTCGACGGACGGCTCGAGGTCCATTCCCCCGCCGGCGAGGGGACCACCGTGAGGGCCGAGGTCCCATGCGCGTAGTCCTGGCCGACGACAGCCTGCTCCTGCGGGAGGGCGTCGCGCGCCTGCTCGAGGAGGCGGGCCTGGACGTGGTGGCCCAGGCCGGCGACGGCGAGGACCTGCTGCGCAAGGTGGGGGCGCACAGGCCGGACGTCGCCATCGTCGACGTCCGCATGCCGCCGACCCATACGGACGAGGGCCTGCGTGCGGCCGCGGAGATCCGCGAGAAGCACGAGGGCACCGGCGTGCTCGTGCTGTCGCAGTACATCGAGGAGGCGTATGCGATGGAGCTGCTGAGCTCCAACGCCGAGGGCGTCGGCTACCTGCTCAAGGACCGCGTGGCCGACCTCGATCGCTTCATCGACGCCGTCAAGCGCGTGGGGGAGGGCGGGAGCGCCCTGGATCCCGAGGTCGTCTCGCGGCTGATCGGCCGGCGCCGCCAGGCCGATCCGCTGGCCGACATCTCGCCGCGCGAGCGCGAGGTGCTGGCGCTCATGGCCGAGGGCCGGTCCAACCACGCCATCGCGTCGGAGCTGGTGGTCACCGAGCGTGCCGTCGAGAAGCACGTCACGAGCATCTTCAACAAGCTCAACCTGCCGCCGACGGCCGACGACCACCGCCGCGTGCTCGCGGTCCTGACGTATCTGCGGGCGTGAACCCGCAGGTTTCCCCTAGGGGATCGACTACGGACAGCCGTACCACCCACCCTCGCTGGCCGTGGGACATTGGCGGGCATGAACGTGTCCGAGCCTCTCCTCGTGTCGGCCGCCAACGTCACGCGCGTCTACGGCGAAGGCCAAGCCGCCGTCCGCGCCCTCGACGGCGTGACGGTCGGCTTCCCCGCCGGCCGCTTCACGGCCATCATGGGGCCCTCGGGCTCCGGCAAGTCGACCCTCATGCACATCCTGGCCGGGCTGGACCGGCCGACGACCGGCTCGGTCGTGCTCGACGGGACCGAGCTCGTCGACCTCGACGACAAGCGCCTCACCGAGCTGCGCCGCGACAAGGTCGGCTTCGTCTTCCAGTCCTTCAACCTGCTGCCCGTCCTCAACGCGCGAGAGAACATCGTGCTGCCGCTGTCGATCGCCGGGCGCAGGCCCGACGAGGACTGGCTTCGTCGCCTCATCGAGGCGGTGGGGCTGGCCGACCGCCTCGACCACCGGCCATCCGAGCTCTCGGGCGGCCAGCAGCAGCGCGTCGCCGTCGCGCGCGCGCTGGCCTCGCGGCCGGCGGTCGTCTTCGCCGACGAGCCCACCGGCAACCTCGACTCCAAGGCGTCGGGCGAGCTGCTGGATCTGCTGCGGCGCTCGGTCGACGAGTTCGGCCAGACGGTGATCATGGTCACCCACGACGCCGTGGCCGCCTCGTACGCCGACCGCATCCTCGTGCTCGGCGACGGACGCATCGTCCACGACGGCGAGGCCCACAGCCCCGAGGAGGTCCTCGACCTCATGAAGGCGGTCGGCTAGGCCATGGGCAAGGTCGCTCGCCGTGGGCTGTTCGCCCGCAAGCTGCGCTTGACCCTCACGGTGCTGGCCGTGGTCCTCGGCACGACGCTCATCGCCGGGACCTACGTCTTCACCGACTCGATCAACAGCGCCTTCGACACGATCTTCACCGTGTCCAACAAGGGCACCGATGCGGCGATCACGCCGCACAAGACGATCGACACCTCCAACAACGGCGGCACCCAGCCCACGGTTCCCGCCAGCGTGCTCGACCAGGTGCGCCGCTCGCCCGGCGTGGCGAGCGCCGAGGGCTCGATCTTCGACGCCGGCACCGTCCTGGGCAAGAACGGCAAGCGCATCAGCAAGGGCGGCGCGCCGAACTTCATCGCCTCGATCGCCGACCAGCCGCGCTTCGAGGCCTTCAGGCTCAAGCAGGGGCGCAGGCCGCAGAGCGCCGACGAGGCCACGATCGACGCGGCCACCGCCGACAAGCAGGGCTGGAAGCTGGGCGACAAGGTGTGCGCGGTCGCCACCGCCCAGCGCAAGTGCTACACGCTGGTCGGCACGACGCAGATCGCCGGGCTGAGCTCCTTCGGCGGCGCCACCGTGCTCGACGTCACCCTGCCCGAGGCCCAGCGGATGCTGGGCAAGGGCACCGGCTTCGACGAGGTCCAGGCCGCGGCCAAGCCCGGTGTCTCACCGCAGCAGCTCAAGTCCGAGCTGGCGCGCACGCTGCCCGCGAGCGTCGACGTCCGCACCGGCAAGGAGGAGGCGTCGAAGCAGTCCAGCGACATCCGCGACAACCTCGGCTTTCTCAAGACCGCGCTGTTCGCCTTCGCCGGGATCTCCCTGTTCGTGGGCGCCTTCCTCATCTTCAACACCTTCTCGATCACCGTCGCCCAGCGCATGCGCGAGTTCGCGCTGCTGCGCACGCTCGGCGCCTCACGGCGCCAGGTCTGGCGCGCGGTCATCGGCGAGGGCCTGACGCTCGGGTTCGTGGGAGGCGTCATCGGCTTCGCGCTGGGGATCGGCACCGCGGCGCTGCTGCGCGCGCTGTTCAAGCTCGTCGGCGCCGACCTGCCGAGCAAGGGCGTCGTCGTCGAGTCGCGGACGGTCATCGTCACCATCCTCGTGGGGACGGTCGTCAGCCTCGCGGCCAGCCTGTCGCCGGCGATCCGCGCCATGCGCGTGCCGCCGGTCGAGGCCCTGCGCGAGGGCGCCGTGCCCGTTGCGCGCGGGGCCGGGCGGCGGCTGGCCGTCGTGGCCGGCGTGCTGCTGGCCGTCGGCGTCGCGCTCATGTGCGTCGGCCTCTTCGGGAGCGTCAAGTCCGACAGCGCCGCGATCTCCTTCATGGGCGGTGGCGCCGCGCTGACCTTCCTCGCCGTCGCGCTGCTCTCGCCGCGGCTCGTGCGTCCGCTGGCCTCGTTCATCGGCCGCCCGATCGAGCGCGTGACGGGCATCACCGGCCAGCTGGCGCGCGAGAACTCGATCCGTCAGCCGGGGCGCACCGCAGTGACCGCGGCCGCGCTCATGATCGGCGTCGCGCTCGTCACCTTCGCCTCGATCTTCGCCGCGGGGGCCAAGGCCACCATCAACGGGGCGATCGACAGCAACCTCAAGAGCGCGTTCGTCGTGCAGAACACCGACGGCTTCTCGCCCTTCTCGGGCGACGTGCTGCGCACCGTCGACGGCGTCGACGGCGTCTCGAGCGTGAGCGGCGTGCGCTTCTCGCAGGCCAAGGTGCGCGGGGTGAGCGGCAACCAGTCGGTCTCGTCGCTCGACCCGCGGACGTTCCAGGGCCTCTACAAGCTCGACATGAAGCAGGGCGGCGACGCCGCCGTGCGCGGGCTCGGTCCCAACCAGGTGCTGGTGAAGAAGGGCTACGCCGACTCGCACGACACGAAGGTGGGCGACACGCTGGCGCTCACGACGCCGGTCGGCAAGCGCCTGGCGCTGCGCGTGAGCGGCATCGCCGAGGACAAGGGCGGGCTGCTGGCCAACCTCACGGTCACCAACGCGGTCGCGCAGAGCCAGTTCGGCGAGCCCAAGGACGCCTTCGGCCTCGTGGGGATCGAGCGCGGCGCGAACGAGACGGCGGTCAAGCAGCAGATCACCCGTGTCCTCGAGCAGCGCTATCCCGAGGCCGAGGTGCTGACGAACCAGGAGTTCAAGGACGACATCGGCGGCCAGGTCAACCAGCTGCTCGGTCTGATCTACGCGCTGCTGGCGCTGGCGGTGATCGTCTCGCTCTTCGGGATCGTGAACACGCTCGTGCTCTCGATCTCCGAGCGCACGCGCGAGCTGGGGATGCTGCGCGCGATCGGCACCTCGCGCAAGCAGGTCAAGCGGGTCGTGCGCTGGGAGGCGGTCATCACGGCGCTGATCGGCGCCGTCCTGGGCGTGGTCATGGGCGTCGTGCTGGCGGTCCTCTTCACGCGTCCGCTCGACGACTTCACGCTCTCCATCCCGGTGCCCTCGCTCGTCGTCGTGCTCGTCCTCGCCGGCGTGGCCGGCGTCGGCGCCGCGGTCCTGCCGGCGCGCCGGGCGGCCAAGCTCGACGTGCTCGAGGCGCTCGCCTACGAGTGATTCACAATCGCGGCGCCGGGCGATCCTAGGGTGCATGACCACCATGCTCCGGATCGCTCTCGCCGCACTTGCCATCGCCGCCGTCGCCGCTCCGCCGGCTGTCGCCCACGACCGCCAGCCGAGGACGATCCGGTTCGCCACCTTCAACGCCTCGGTCAACCGCAACGCCGCCGGCCAGCTCGTGACCGACCTGTCGAGCGGCACCGATCCGCAGCTGCGCAACGTCGCGGAGATCATCCAGCGCGCGCGGCCCGACGTGCTGCTGGTCAACGAGTTCGACTTCTACCCCGACGAGCAGGCGGCGCGCCTGTTCCAGCGCAACTACCTGTCGGTCTCCCAGAACGGGGCGAGGCCGATCGAGTTCGGATTCCGCTTCGTCAAGCCCTCGAACACCGGCATCGCGTCGGGCAAGGACCTCGACAACAACGGCCAGGTCGTCACCACGCCGGGCAGCGGCGCCTACGGCAACGACGCGTTCGGCTTCGGCGAGTTCCCCGGCAAGTTCGGGCTGGCGGTCTTCTCCCGCCTGCCGATCGACGCTCGCGCGGCGCGCACCTTCCAGCTCTTTCGGTGGAAGGACATGCCCGGCGCGCTGCTGCCCGACGACCCGGCGACGCCGGCCCCGCACGACTGGTACTCGCCCGACGAGCTCGCCATCTTCCGCCTGTCGTCCAAGAGCCACTGGGACGTGCCGATCGAGGTCGGCCGCCACCAGCGCGTGCACTTCCTGGTCAGCCATCCGACCCCGCCGGTCTTCGACGGCCCGGAGGACCGCAACGGCACCCGCAACCACGACGAGATCCGGTTCTGGGCCGACTACATCGACCCGTCGGCCAGCGGCTACATCTACGACGACGAGGGCCACCGCGGCGGGCTGCCGCGCGGCGCGCACTTCGTCATCGCCGCCGACATGAACGCCGATCCGCTCGACGGCGACAGCACCGCGGACGCCATCCATCAGCTGCTCGACGACCCGCGGATCAACACGAGCGTGACGCCGACCAGCCCGGGCGGCCCCGAGCAGGCCGCGCTCCAGGACCAGGTGAACTCCACGCACAAGGGCAACCCGGCGTTCGACACGGCCGACTTCGCCGACACCGCGCCCGGCAACCTGCGCGCGGACTACGTGCTGCCCGACCGTTTCACGAGGATCAAGAGCTCGTTCGTGTTCTGGCCGCGGAGCAGCGACCCGCTGTTCCGGCTCGTCGGGGTCTTCGACCCCGCGTTGCTGCCCAACGGCAACGGCTTCCCGTCCTCCGACCACCGGCTGGTGGCGGTCGACGTGAGGTTCGGCCGCTACGAGCGGTAGAGCCACCTCAGCAGGGCGCACAGCAGCACGGCCGCCCCGGCGTAGCCGACCTCGGCCCGCACGAGCTCGTCCTCGACGAAGGGGAGCACCATCCAGACCACGAACGCCGCGGCGGCGGCGAGCCACATCGTCGCCGCGGCGCGATCGCGGCCGCGGGCCAGCGCGGCCTGGTTCAGGGTCCCCGCGCACAGGTGGAAGCCCATGCCCACCGCGATGACGGCCAGGCCCAGGCGCCCGTAGTCGTACCCCTGGCCGAAGACGACGTCCATCGCCCACGGGCCGACGGCCAGCAGCCCGAGAGCGACGGCCCCGGCGAAGCCGGCAATGGCGAGCACGGTGACCCGAATGGCCCGCGCGAAGGCCTCGTGGCCCTCGGTCGCCTCCAGGCCGCTGAGATGGGGCAGCAGCGAGGTCTGGATCGACTGGAAGAGCTGCAGCGGGGCGCGCGTGATGAGCAGCGCGTTGAAGACGACGCCGGCCAGCGCGGTGGTGGCGGTCGCGCTGACGGTGAGCACGGCCGCGTTGAGCAGGGCCTGCTCGGCCAGCTGGATGGCCGCCACCGAGAGCGCGAAGCCGGCGCCGGCGCGCAGGGTCAGCGCGCGCCGGTCGACCGCCGGATCGGCGGCGGTGGAATGGCGCGCGATCGCCCACGGCACGACGAGCAGCGAGGCGGCGGGCGCGGCGAGGATGCCCAGGGCGACGGCCGTCTGGCCGTGGGCGAGCCCGACCGCGACGGCCACCGGGAAGCAGAAGCGCGAGAGCGACTCGAAGAGCACGAGACCGCCGTAGAGGCCGAACCACTGGTGGCCGGCGAGGTAGCCGCGGGCGAAGTAGCTGGCCGCGTAGGCCAGCGTGGCGCCGACGAAGACCCAGTACAGCGAGGCCGAGTCGAAGGCGTCCTCGATCGGGCCGCGCAGGGCCAGCGCGACGACGAGGAAGGCGCCCGCGAAGCCTCCCTGGACGAGCAGGGGCACGCGCAGGGGATGGCCGCCGTGTAGGCCGCGGGCGCGGCGATCGGCGATCGTGCGCGACAGGAGCTGCTCGACGGGCCGGTAGATGACCGAGATGACGACGAAGAGGACCGCCCAGAGCACCGAGATCGCTCCGTACGGGCCGGCCTCCAGCACGTGGCTGGCCACCGCGAAGTAGGCGAAGGTGAACAGCCCCGTCGAGGCGATGCCGATCGACAGGATGCGGGCGCCGCGGGCGTACGCGTCGGGCTGCGGCGCTCCCGCGGTCTCGTCGGCCGCGGCAGCGCTGGCGTCAACCACGCAGGCGGACGAGCAACATGGTCCACGGGAACGGCGAGCGCGCCTCCACGACCTCGCCGTGGCGCGACAGGAGCGCCACGAACGAGCGCTTGGACCAGTGGTTCACGTGCCCGGGCGTGTTGCCGAGGTGCTTGAAGTAGGCGCCGCGGGCCATGTTCAGCGCGCGCCACAGCGGCTCGCGCGGGACCGACACGAGCAGCCAGCGCTGCGCCACGCGGGCCATCTCGGCCACCGTGTGCTCGGGGTCGGGCACGTGCTCGAGGACCTCGATGGCCGTCGCCGTGTCGAACTCCGAGTCCGCGAAGGGCAGGTTCTCGGCCTTCATCACGCGGTAGGAGAGGTTGGGGGCGCTGCGCTTGGCCCACTCGGCGTGCAGCACGGGATCGTCCAGGTCGATCCCCACCACGCGGCGCTCGTCGCCCAGACGCTGGGCCCAGCGCTGCGTGAGCACGCCCTCGCCGCAGCCGACGTCGAGCAGCGACTGCGGGTCGGCGCGGTCGAAGAGCTCGTCGAGCGTGCCCTCGAAGCCGGCCATGAGGCGGCGCACGACCGGATTCGTCGAGCCGTACTTGTCGAAGGTGTTGCCGGTGACCGTGCCGTCCCGATCGACCGTGACGGCGCTCGTCATAGCTTCAGTGCCTCGCGTTCCTCCGTGCGCTGGCCTGCGCGGGCGCCGGTCGTCGCCTCCTGGCCGGTGGGGTGCGCGCCGGGCTCGTAATGCGACGGCGGCACGTCGAGCTGCAGCTCGATGCGCCGGACCCGCTCGAAGATGCGCTGGACCATGATCCGCTGACCGTAGAGCAGGTCGCCGATGACGCCGAGGGCGGCGAGCACGACGGCGGCGTTGAACAGCACCGCGCCGAAGATCAGCGACTGCACGTGGCCGGCGCCGTCGCCGGCGATGTAGGCGACGACGAAGCGCGTGAACGGGATCAGCGCGGCCACGAAGGCCAGTCCCGCCAGCAGCATGAAGACCTTGAGCGGCTCGTACTGCGCGTAGACGCGCGCGATGGCCACGCCGTTGCGCCGCACGTAGGACGAGATCGACGGGAACAGCCGCGACTCGCGCGTCTTGGCGTTGGTGGCGATCGGGATGTGCTCGGTCGCCACCAGCAGCTTGCCGGCCTGGATGATCGTCTCCAGGGTGTACGTGTACTTGGAGACGACCGCCATCTGGATCGCCGCCTCGCGGTTGTAGGCGCGAAAGCCCGAGGTCGTGTCGGGCACGTCGGTGTCCGAGGCCTGGCGCACGACCCACGAGCCGAGCCGCTGGAGGCGCTTCTTGAGCGGCGAGAAGTGCTCGATCGAGTCGGTCTCGCGGTCGCCGACGACCATGTCGGCGGTTCCCTCGACGATCGGCGCGACGAGCTTGGGGATGTCGTGGCCGGAGTACTGGTTGTCGGCGTCGGTGTTGACGATGACGTCGGCGCCAAGCTTGAGGGCGGCGTCCAGGCCGGCCTGGAAGCTGGCCGCCAGGCCCTTGTTGTTGGTCAGCCGGACGATGTGGTCGACGCCGTTGGCGCGCGCCACCTCGACGGTGCGATCGGTCGACCCGTCGTCGATGACGAGCCACTCGACGGCGTCGAAGCCTGGCACCTCGCGCGGGAGGTCGGCGAGCGTTGCCGGCAGCGTCGCCTCCTCGTTGAGGCACGGGATCTGGATGATGAGCTTCATGCGCGGGCGGGCCGGGGCGACGGGGCGTACCGAGAGGTCGACGCCGTACACTCGCTGACCCCCAGTATCCCACATGGCGAGCGCGACGATCACCCGGCCGGCCCCGGATCCGGACCCCGCAACCGGCCGGCTGGGCCGGTGGTCGTGGCCCACGCTGCTGGTCGTGGCCCTGGCCGCGGCGACGCTGGTCGGCTTCCTCGTCTACCCGACCTATCCGAACTACGACAGCTACTACTCGCTGCTGTGGGGGCGCGAGCTGCTGCACGGCGTCAAGCCGTCCTTCGAGGGCTATCGCACGCCGACGGAGCACCCGCTCGCGGTGGCCTTCGGGGCGCTGCTCTCGCTGCTGGGCGGCCCCGCCGACCGCATCATGGTCGGCGCCACGCTCGGCTCCTTCGTGGTCCTCGCCGCCGGGCTCTACCGCCTGGCGCGCGCGTCGTTCGGCACGCTCGTCGGGCTGGCCGCGGCCGCGCTCGTCTGCACGCGCTTCGACTTCCCGTTCCTGGCCGCGCGCGCCTACATCGACATCCCCTACCTGGCCTTCGTGGTCTGGGCCGCGGCGCTCGAATCCGAGCGACCGCGGCGCGGAACGGCGGTCTTCGTCCTGCTCGCCTGCGCCGGGCTCATGCGCCCGGAGGCATGGCTGCTCAGCGGCCTGTACTTCCTGTGGTGCCTGCCCCCCGCGTCCGCGGGCCGGCGGCTGCGCTACGCGGCACTCACCGCCGCGCCGCCGCTCATCTGGATGACGCTGGACTGGTGGGTGACCGGCGACCCGAAGTTCTCGCTCACCCACACCACGGGCCTGGCCGAGGAGCTGGGGCGCACGGCCAGCCTCTCGGACGTCCCGAGCGCCACGGTGCTGTTCCTCAAGAACCTCGACAAGGTCCCGGTGTTCTACGCCGGGATCGTCGGCCTCGTCTTGGCCCTCGTGCTCGCGCCGCGGCGCTCGGGCATGCCGATCGCGCTCCTCGTCATCGGACTGGGGACCTTCGTCCTCGTCGGCATCGCCGGGCTGTCGGTCATCGACCGCTATCTGCTCGTGCCCTCGCTGGTGGTGATGGTCTTCGCCGGCGTCGCGCTCGGGGGCTGGACGATGCTCGTCTCCCCGCGCGCACGGAGGGCGTGGGCCGTCGCCTCGGTCGTGCTCATCGTCTACGGCGTCGCCTACACCGCCACGCACGTGACGTTCTCGACCTTCACGACCGAGCTGGCGTTCCGGGACGACTCGCATGCCTCGCTCGCGGCCCTCCTACACAACCCCAAGGTGCGCGCGGGCATGCGCTGTGGCCCGGTCTCGACGCCCAACCACAAGCTGATCCCCGACACTCGCTGGATCCTCCACGCCGGCCCCGACGAGGTGATCGCGCGCAGCGACGCGCGCCAGCGCCGGCGCATCGGCCGCGGCGTCGCGATCTACGCGGCCAACCGCCTGTCGCTGCTGCGCTCGGGGTTCACCAGCGGCGACGACTCGGTGCAGGACACGTTCAACTCGATCCCGATGCAGGGCTTCACCTGGGTCGCGGCGACGGCGTACTACGGGGCGTATGTCCGTTGCTGAGCCGCCGACGCTGATCGCGCCCGCGGACGAGCCGACCGGCGCCGGGGGCGAGCGGCGCTGGCCGTGGTGGCTGGGGCTGGCGGCCGTGCTGGCCGTCGCGGTCGTGCTGCGCGTGTGGGGCGTCAAGCAGGGGTTGCCCTACGCCTACAACGCCGACGAGAACGCGCACTTCGTGCCCGGCGCGATCGGTCTCTTCGGCCACGGGTGGGACCCGCAGTACTTCGTCAACCCGCCGGCCTACACGTACCTGCTGCACGTCGTCTTCGAGCTGTGGTTCGGCGGGCGCGCGGGGGTGTCGAAGGCCTTCGCCACGAACCCGACCGAGGTCTTCGTCGTGGCGCGCCTCACCGCGGCGGCCGTGGGCACCTTGGCGGTGTGGCTGGTCTACCTCGCCGGCGCCCGGCTCTTCGGCCGCGCGACGGGCCTGCTGGCCGCCGCCCTGCTGGCGGTCAGCTTCCTGGCCGTCTTCTACTCGCACCTGGCCCTCAACGACGTCCCCACGCTGGCGCCCATCGCGCTGTCGCTGTGGGGGACCGCGGGGGTGCTGCGCGAGGGCCGGGTCCGCGACTACCTCATCGCGGGCGCGGGGCTGGGGCTGGCCTGCGCGACCAAGTACACGGGCGGCGTGGTCCTGCTGCCGTTGCTGGGGGCCGCGGCCCTCCAGCTCCGGGCGCCCGGCGGTCCGGGGCCGGCCGTGCGCGGCACCGTCCTCGCCGGCGTCGTCGCGCTGGGCGCCTTCGTGGTGGCCAACCCCTACGCCGTCCTCGACTTCCCGGCCTTCCACGACGGCTTGCACCACCAGGCCGACGCCGCCGACGACGTGGCCGGCAAGCTCGGCCTGACGCAGACCTCTGGCCACCTGTACTACCTGTGGACGTTCACCTGGGGACTGGGGTGGGTGCCGCTCGTGGCCGCGCTCGTGGGCGCCGGCCTGCTGGCCTCCGCAGACCGTCGCGCGCTCATCGTGCTCGGTCCGGCCCCGATCCTCTACGTGCTCTTCATGGGCACTCAGGCGCGCTTCTTCGGGCGCTGGCTGCTGCCGGTGTTCCCCATCGCCTGCCTGCTCGCCGCGTACGGGATCGTGCGGCTGTCACAGCTGGGGGCGCGCCGCGCGCCGGCGCTGGCTCCCGCGCTTGCCGTCCTCGGGACGGTCGTGCTGCTCGGCCAGGGGCTCGTCTACTCGCTGCACAGCGCCATGACGCTGTCGAACGCCGACACGCGCAACGCCACCCGCCGCTGGCTGGTGGAGAACGTGGGACCGGGCACGAAGATCGTCGTCGAGCCGGTCGTCCCCGATGCGTGGGCGACGGACATCGGGCACCCGTATCGCGGGACCGCCAACGGGGCGCGCTGGTCGAAGTACTCCACCAGCCGCTCGAACATCGCCAACGACGGCTCCTACGTCCCCGGCGCGGGCCGGATCGTCAACATCGAGGACTACGAGCGCACGCTCTACCCGGCGCTCATCGACCGCTACGTCGAGCGCGGCTACTGCTGGGTCGTGGTGGGCTCGACGCAGCGTGGCCGCGCCGAGGCGCAGCCGACGGTGGTCCCCAGGGCGATCGAGTACTACAGCGCGCTCGAGCGCCGGTCGACGCTTGCCTACGAGGCCTCGCCCTACCGTCCGGGTGCCGGTCCCGTGAAGTTCAACTTCGACTGGACCTTCGACTACTACCCGCTGGCCTACGACCGGCCGGGGCCGGTGATGCAGGTCTATCGATTGACGGGTGGCCAGTGCGGCCCGCCGGTCGGCTAGTTGGGGCGGTTGGCGCGGCAACTAGACTCGATCGTCAGTGCAGCGCACCGAGACCGACCACGAGCATCTGGCGCGGGCCATCGAGCTCGCCGAGCGTGGCGTGGGTGGAGCGAGCCCGAACCCGGTGGTCGGAGCGGTGCTCGTCAAGGACGATCGCGTCGTCGGCGAAGGCTGGCACGAGGAGTACGGCGGCCCGCACGCGGAGGTCAACGCGATCGCGGCGAGCGGCGCGACCGACCTGCACGGCGCCACGCTCTACGTCTCGCTCGAGCCGTGCTGCCATCAGGGTCAGCAGCCGCCCTGCACCGACGCCATCGTCGAGGCGGGCATCGCCCGCGTCGTCGTGGCCAGCGACGACCCCACCGACAAGGCCTCGGGCCGCGGCCTGGGGATCCTGCGCGACGAGGGCGTTCAGGTCGACATCGCCGGCGGCGAGCTCGCCGCTCGCGCGCGCCAGCAGAACCAGGGCTTTCGCAAGCACGCGCGCAGCGGGCGGCCGTGGGTCCTGTTCAAGTCGGCCATGAGCCTCGACGGCAAGGTGGCGACCAAGACGGGCGACTCGAAGTGGATCTCGACCGAGGACAGCCGGCTGCTGGCCCATCGGTGGCGCGCGTCGTGCGACGCCGTGGCCGTGGGGATCGGCACCGCGCTGGCCGACGATCCGCAGCTCACCGCGCGCATCGGGCACGTCCGCCATCAGCCTCGACGCGTCGTCTTCGACTCCACCGGCCGGCTGCCGCTGGACTCCAAGCTCGTCGCCGCCGCCAGCGAGGTGCCGCTGGTCGTGGTCGTCTCGCGCGCCGCGCCGCGGGCGAACACCGACAGCCTGGAGATGGCGGGCGCAGAGGTCATCGTCGCCACCGGCGAGCACGAGCCCGCGCGCGTGCGCTCCGCGCTGGACCAGCTCGGCGCGCTCGATCCCCCCGTCACCTCGGTGCTGCTCGAGGGCGGCCCGCACCTGGCGGGCGCCTTCCTCGATGCCGGCGAGATCGACGAGATCCGCCTCTTCCTCGCTCCGCTCCTGCTCGGCGGGCGCAGCGCGCGCGACCCGCTCGAGGGCGAGGGCGTCGACGCCATCTCCGACGCGCTGCGCGCGCTCACGCTGGACTGCGACAAGGTCGCGGGGGACGTGCTCATCTCGGCGCGGCTGCGGGAGTGGTAGGCCGATGTTCACGGGCCTGGTCGCCGACCTCGGGACCGTCGCCGAGGTGCACTCCACCACCGAGGGCGTGCGGCTGGCCATCGAGTCGCCGCTGGCGCGCGAGCTCAGCGAGGGCGATTCGATCGCCGTCAACGGCGTCTGCCTGACCGCCGTGGGGCTGTGCGGCGACCGCTTCGGCGCCGACGTCATGCACGAGACGCTGCGCCGCTCGTCGCTCGGCATGGTCAGCAGCGGCACGCGGGTCAACTTGGAGCTGCCATTGGTCGCCAACGGGCGGCTCGGCGGCCATTTCGTGCAGGGGCACGTCGACGGGGTCGGGGTGATCGCCGCGACGCGCGAGGACGGCTTCGCCCGGGTCGTGACGATCGAGGCCGAGCCCGAGCTGCTGCGCTACGTCGTCGAGAAGGGCTCGATCACCGTCGACGGCGTCTCGCTCACCGTGGCGCGGATCGACGACGGCTCGTTCGACGTCTCGCTCATCCCCGAGACGCTCGAGCGCACCAATCTCGGCAGCGCGGAGCCGGGCACGCCTGTCAACCTTGAGGTCGACATCCTGGCCAAGTACCTGGAGAAGCTGGTGAGTCGTTGAGGGAAGCTGGTGAGTCGTTGAGCACGCAAATCGCGCCGTTCGCCACCGTCGAGGAGGCGCTGGAGGAGATCGCCGCGGGACGGATGGTGGTCGTCGTGGACGACGAGGACCGCGAGAACGAGGGCGACGTCGTCATGGCCGCGGAGTTCGTCACGGCCGACGACATCAACTTCATGGCCACGCACGCGCGTGGCTGGATCTGCCTGGCCCTGACAGGGGAGCGCTGCGACGAGCTGGGCCTCGAGCTCATGTCGCTGCGCAACGAGACGGCGCACCAGACGCCGTTCACGGTCACGATCGAGGCTCGCGAGGGCGTCACCACCGGCATCAGCGCCGCCGACCGGGCCCACACCATCCGCGTCGCCGTCGATCCCGCCACGGGCCCCGACGACATCGTGAAGGGCGGGCACGTCAACCCGCTCAAGGCCCGGCGCGGCGGCGTGCTCGAGCGCACCGGTCACACGGAGGCGTCGGTCGACCTGGCGCGGCTGGCCGGCTGCGTGCCGGCCGGCGTCATCTGCGAGGTCATGAACGAGGACGGGTCGATGGCCCGCGTCGGCGACCTGCAGGCGTACTGCTTCAAGCACCGCCTGAAGATGATCACCATCGCCGACCTCATCGCCTACCGCCGCCGCTACGACACGCTGGTCGAGCGGGTGGTGGCCACCAGCCTGCCCACCACCTTCGGCGACTTCGAGGTGATCGGCTATCGCTCGCTGATCGACGACAAGCACCACGTGGCGCTGGTCAAGGGCGAGGTGGCGGGCGCCGAGGACGTGCTCGTGCGCGTGCACTCGGAGTGCCTGACCGGCGATGTCTTCCACTCCCTGCGCTGCGACTGCGGCGAGCAGCTCGAGTCGGCGCTGGCCATGATCGAGCGCGAGGGGCGCGGCGTGGTGGTCTACCTGTCGCAGGAGGGCCGGGGCATCGGCCTGCTCAACAAGCTGCGGGCCTACAAGCTCCAGGAGCAGGGCCTCGACACCATCGACGCCAACCTCGAGCTGGGGCTGCCGGCCGACCTGCGCGAGTACGGCATCGGCGCGCAGATCCTCGTGGACCTGGGGCTGAGCTCGATCCGGATCCTCACCAACAACCCCAAGAAGATCCACGGCCTGCAGGGCTACGGGCTCACGGTCAGCGCCCAGGTGCCGATCACGCACACGCCCAACCAGCACAACGAGGCCTATCTGCGGGCCAAGGCCGAGCGCATGGGCCACACGCTCCACCACCAGGGGACGAATCTCGACGAGGAGATGCTGCACGAGCGCGAGCGCAAGGGCGGCGGCTCCGGCGAAGGCCGGTGACCGCGTGACGTTCGCGATCGTGGTCGCGCGCTTCTACGAGCACCTGGCCGACCGCCTCGTCGGCGGCGCGCAGACGGCGTTCGCCGAGGCCGGTGCCGGGGAGGCCGACGTCTTCGGCGTGCCGGGCGCCTTCGAGCTGCCCTTCGCGGCCAAGCTGGCCGCGGAGACCGGCCGCTACGACGGGGTCGCGTGCCTGGGCGCGGTCATCCGCGGCGAGACGGATCACTACGACTACGTCTGCGCCGAGGCCGCGCGCGGCATCCAGGACGTCCAGCTGACGACCGGGGTGCCGTGCGCGTTCGGCGTTCTCACGGTCGACACCATGGACCAGGCCCTCGAGCGCTCGGGGGGCGCCAAGCGCGACTCGGGCCGCCATGCCGCGGAGGCTGTGCTCGCTCTGGCGCGCCTGCGCGCCGAGCTGCGCGCCTGACCCGCTGGCGGCCGCGCGCCTGACCGCTTCGCCGCCGCACGAACCGTGGTCAGCGATGGCCGACGAGGGGTAGGCTTGGGGATGTGACGAAGGAGGTCCTGGCCCTCGCGCTCACGGTGCTCGTGCACGTGATCGGCATGGCGGCCCTCGTCTGGGCGCTCCTGTTCGACGACGAGAACCGGCCCGACTGGCGTGGCTGGTGGCCCGGCGGAGACGACGAGCCGCCGGCGCCGCCCGCGAGCCCGCGCGACCGCGGCGGCCTGCCGCTGCCCGACGCGGTCCCCAGCGCGGTGCGCCTGCGCGAGCCCGGTCGCCTCGCCGATGGGCACCCGCGTCCGGCTCGGCGGCCCGCGCACGCTCCGGTGCGCGTGCCGGCGCGCGCGAGCGCGAACCGCACTAGATGATTGATTCCACGGCGCGCGCGGACAGATGGCCGTGGGGGTCGTGGAATCAGTCATCTAGCCCTGACCGGCCTGCTGACGCGCCGTCTCGAGCTCCTTCCGGACCACGCCGCGCTTGAAGTCGCTGATGGCCAGGCGCTCCTCGAGATAGGGAATGGCGTCGGCGGGACGGCCGCTGAGTCGCAGCGCGTTGCCGAGGTTGTAGAGCGCGTAGGCGTAGTCGAGCTCGGTCTTGCGTCCCTGCGCACGGAAGCCGTCGACCGACTGCTGGAGCGCGGCGACCGCCTGCCCCGGCTGGCCTCGCTGGATGAGGCCGAAGCCCTGGTTGTTGAGGGCGACGGGGTCGCCGGACGCGGTCTGCGGTGCGGGGGACGCCGCGGGCTTCGCCTGGCGCTTGGGCTTGGCCTTCGCCTGGGCCTTGGCCTGCGTCTGCGGCGCGGCGGGCGCGGACGAGCCGCCGCTGGCGCCGCCTCCGCCGCCCGTGCCCGTCGCGATGGCGATCGCGGCCCCGGCCACGGCGGCGAGCGCCGCGAGCGCGGCGAGGCCGGGCCAGCGGCGCGATGCCGGCCGCGGATCCGCCGCGCGCCACGGAGCCGGCGTGGCGGGGGAGGCGACGGTCGTCGGCGCCTCGCCGCCCAGGAGCGCGTCGTCGATCGCCGCCTCGAGGCCGTCCAAGAGCTCCGCCGCCGTCAGCGGCCGCCGGGCTGGGTCCTTGGCCATGCCCGCCCGCAGCACGCCGTCGACGCTCGGCGGCAGCCCGGTGCCGGTCGCGCTGGCCGAGGGCACGGAGGCCTCGACGTGCGCGCGGGCCTGGGCGGCGGGATGGTCGGCGTCGAACGGCCGCTGCCCGGTGAGCAGCTCGAACGCGACCACGGCCAGGGCGTAGCGGTCGCTCGCCGCCGTCGCGGGCTCGCCGCGTGCCTGCTCGGGGGAGATGTATGCCGCCGTCCCCAGGACCTGCCCGGTCTGGGTGATCGAAGCCTCGGCGGCCACGGTGGCGATGCCGAAGTCGCCGACCGCGAGCCGTCCCGCCTCGTCGAGCAGCAGGTTGGCGGGCTTGACGTCGCGGTGCACGACGTCGTGGCGATGGGCGCAGTCCAGGGCCTCGGCCGCCTCGCGCAGCCAGCGCAGCGCCAGCACGTGTGCGATCGGGGGCCCCTCGCGCAGCCGATCGGCCAGCGTGCCGCCCGCGAAGTGCTCCATGACCATGAACGGGCGCCCCTCGTGCTCGCCGATGTCGTAGACGGTCACGACGTGGCGGCACTCGGAGAGACGGGCGCCGGCGCGGGCCTCGCGCAGGAAGCGCCGGTTGGCGCGCTCGTCCTCGGCGTAGGCGGCGGAGAGGACCTTGACCGCGACCAGGCGCCCCAGCAGCTCGTCCCGCGCGGCCCATACCGAGGCCATGCCGCCGCTGGCGATATGGCCCTCGACTCGGTAGCGCGAAGGCAGCGCGATGCGATGCTCGCTCACCGGCATCCTGGCCACGCTACCCAGCCAACCAGGCCGCTACACTGCGCCGTCCCATGGCGAAGGTGTGTCACAGCTGCGGCAAGGGCCCTGCGTTCGGCAACAGTCGAAGCCACTCGATGGTGGCCACGAAGCGTCGTTTCGACCCGAACCTCCAGAAGGTCCGCATCCTCGTGGGCAAGGCGCCCCGGCGCGTGTACGTGTGCACGCGCTGCCTGAAGGCCGGCAAGGTCACCAAGGCCGCCTAGAGCGCGGGCCCGGCGCCCGTGTCCGACCCCAGCCTCGTCCGCTTCCGCGTCGCGCGCGAGGGCGCGCTCGCGCACCTGGAGTCGCGCCGGACGCCGCCACCGTCGCCGCCTCGCCCCCCGACGGGCTCGCGCTCGAGCTCGAGGACGGCGGCCAGCCGGCCTACCGGTGGCTGCTCTCTGCGGCTAGAGGAACCTTACGTTCACGTAAGCTAGCGGTTGAGTTAGCATGGAGGGAGATGGCCGAGCTTCCCACTGCCCTCGTCTCCCCACCGCGTCGGCGCGTCGGCGTCGCCTCCGAGCACGAGCACTACAAGTGGTGGGCGCTGTCGTGCACCGGCCTGGGCATGCTGCTGGCCACGGTGAACTCGGGCACGCTCATCATCGCCCTGCCCGACCTCGAGCGCGCGCTGGGCACGACGATCCTCCAGCTCGTGTGGGTGATCCTCGCCTACATGATCGCCTCCACGGTGCTCGTGCTCACGGCCGGGCGCCTCTCCGACCTCTTCGGGCGCAAGCACGCCTACGTGGGCGGCTTCGTGCTCTTCGCCCTCGCCTCCCTGGGCGCCGGCTTCGCGGTCAGCGGCACCGAGCTGATCCTCTGGCGCATCCTCCAGGGCATCGGGGGCGCCTTCCTGTTCGCCAACGCCGCGGCCCTCGTCACCGACGCCTTCCCGCGCGAGCAGCTCGGCCTGGCCATGGGCACGAACACGATGATCGCGGCCGTGGGCCTGGTCATCGGGCCCGTCCTGGGCGGTGCGCTGGTGGCCATCTCGTGGCACTGGGTCTTCTGGTTCAACGTCCCGCTCGGCCTGGCCGGTGGCCTCTGGGGCTGGCTCGTGCTGCACGAGCTGTCGCGCCCGGACGTCCAGCGCGGCTACGACCTCGGCGGCACGGCAGCCTTCGTGGCCGGGCTCACCGGCTTGACCCTCGGCATCTCCAAGGGCGGCATCGCGGGCTGGAGCGACCCGGTGGTCATCGTCGGTCTGGTCGCCGCGGCGATCCTGCTGCCGCTCTTCGTCGCGATCGAGCGCCACGGGCGCGCGCCGATGCTCGACCTGACGATCTTCGAGAACCGGATGTTCGCCGCCGCCACCGGCGCCGCGTTCATCAACGGGCTCTCGCGCTTCGCGCTGCTGTTCGTCTTCGTCTTCTACTACCAGGGCGCCCAGGGCGACGACCCGATCACCGCCGGGCTGAAGCTGGCGCCCATGGCCGTCGGCATGCTCGTGGCCTCGCCGCTGGCCGGCCTCTGGGCCGATCGGCGCGGCTCGCGCGCGCTGGCGGCCCTGGGCATGCTGGTCTCGGCGGTCGCCCTGGCCGGCATGACGACCCTCCAGGCTGGCTCGCCCTACTGGGAGAGCACGCTGTGGCTCGGGCTGGTGGGCATCGGCTCGGGCATGTTCAACTCGCCCAACACGGCGGCCATGATGGGCACGGTGCCCGCGCACCGGCGCGGCGTCGCAGCCGGGGCGCGGATGATGCTCCAGAACACCGGCGCCGTGCTCTCGATCGCCTTCGTGCTGGCCATCGTCACCTCGGCGGTGCCCAAGGACGTGCTCTTCAAGATCTTCTCCGGCCTGGCCGCGGGCCTCAGCGACGCCCAGCTTCAGCCGTTCATCCACAACATGCACACCGCCCTCTGGGTGCTGGCCGCGACCTCGCTCGTGGGCACCGGCGTGTCGCTGCTGAGGCCGCGCACATGAGCGCCACGACGACGGCCGCGCCGGCGCTGCGCATCGGCGAGGTCGCACGCCGCGTGGGGACGACGCCGCGCACGATCCGCTACTACGAGGAGATCGGGCTGCTGCCGGGCGAGGACGGGCGCGAGTCGGGCCGTCACCGCCTCTACGGCGAGCGCGAGGTCGAGCGCCTGCGCGACGCGCTGCGCCTCAAGGAGCTGCTGGGCGTCAGCCTCGACGAGCTCAAGCAGCTGCTGGAGGCCGAGGAGGCGCGCGCCGCGCTGCGCGAGGAGTGGCACCACGGCGAGCCCGGCGCGGTGCGCCGGCGCGAGATGCTGTCCGAGTCGCTCGGGCACCTCGACCGCCAGCTGGCGCTCGTCCGCCGCCGCCGCGCCGAGATGGCAGCGCTCGAGCGTGAGCTGGCCGCAAAGCGCCGCCAGGTCGTTCGCCGCCTGCGCTCGTCGTAGCCGTCAGCCGCGCCGGCTCCCGCTCACCCGGCCGGTGCGGGCGCCATCATGGTCGCGCCATGCCCACCGCCTTCGGCAGCAACGAGGAGTTCGAGCTCGACGCCTTGAGCGGCGCGCCGGTGCGCTGGCCGCGGCCCTCGCGGCTGGACGAGCCGCTGCGCTGGAGCCCGCGCCCAGCCGCCGAGGCGGCCGAAGCGCTGGGACTGACGACCGTGGGCGAGCTGCTCGACCACCTGCCGCGCGACTCCGGCGAGGCGCGCACGATCTCCGAGCTCGCGCCTGACGAGACCGCGACCGTCATCGTCGAGGTGCGGTCGATCACCTCGCGCCCGGTGCGCCGGCGCGGGATGAAGCCGCTCGTCGAGGCGGTCGTCACCGACGCCACCGGCGTCATGAAGGCCACCTTCTTCAACCAGCCGTGGCTCAAGGACCAGTACAGGCCCGGCACTCGCCTGATGCTGGCCGGCAAGTACCAGGGGCGCAACCGCTTCCGGGTCAACACGCATGCGCGCACCGATGCCGTCGCGGCCGCCGGCGAGGCGGCCTCGCACTACCCGGCGACGAAGGGCATCACCTCGACGCAGATCCTGGCCGCGGTGCGCGAGCACCGCGACGCGGTGGCCGACGTGGTCGAGCCGCTCCCGGCCGCCCTGCGCGTGCTCGAGGGCCTGCCCGACCGCCCGTCGGCGCTGGCCGCGGCGCACTTCGGCGATCGCGAGGGCGGCCGCGCCCGGCTGGCCTTCGACGAGCTGCTCCTCGACCAGATCGTGCAGCTGCGACTGCGCGCCGAGCGCCGCGCCACGCAGGCGGCGGAGCCGCTGCGCGAGCCGCCGACCATGTCGCAAGTGTGGCGCGACACGCTGCTGCCGTTCACGCCGACGGGCGACCAGCGCGCCGCGATGGAGGAGATCGACGCCGACCTCGCGGCCCAGCGCCCCATGCAGCGGCTGCTCATGGGCGAGGTCGGCTCGGGCAAGACCGTCGTGGCCCTGCACGCCATGCTGCGCGCCGTCGAGCACGGGACACAGGCGACGATGATGGCGCCCACCGAGACGCTGGCCGAGCAGCACTTCGCCACCATCCAGGCGCTCATGCCGGGCTCGCTCGTGCCGGTCGCGCTCCTGACCGGCTCGACGCCGGCGGGGCGGCGGGCCGACGTGCTCGGCAAGCTGCGCACGGGCGAGCTCAAGCTCGTGGTCGGCACGCACGCGCTGATCGAGCCCGACGTGGAGTTCGATCGCCTGGCCGTCGCCGTCGTCGACGAGCAGCACCGCTTCGGCGTGCGTCAGCGCGCCGCGCTCGACGCCAAGGCGCCGGACGGGCTGGCACCGCACGTCCTGCACATGACGGCCACGCCGATCCCGCGCACGCTCCACCTCGCCAACTTCGGCGCGCTCGACGTGACGACGCTGCGCGAGCTCCCCAAGGGCCGCCAGCCGATCGAGACCTTCGTGGTCGCCGGCGAGCGTGAGCGGGCCCGCGCCTACGAGCGCATCCGCGAGGAGCTGCGCGCCGGCCACCAGGCCTTCGTCGTGTGCCCGCTGGTCAGCGAGTCCGAGGCGCTCCAGGCCCGCGCTGCGACCGCGGAGTACGACCGCCTGCGCGCCACGGAGTTCGCGGACTTCCGGGTCGTGCTGCTGCACGGGCAGATGCGCCCGCGCGAGAAAGCCGAGGCCATGGAGGCGTTCGCGGCCGGCGAGGCGGACGTGCTCGTCGCCACCACCGTCATCGAGGTCGGCATCGACGTCCCCAACGCCACCGTCATGCTCGTCGAGGACGCCGAGCGCTACGGCATCTCCCAGCTGCACCAGCTGCGCGGGCGCGTCGGCCGCGGCGAGCACCCGTCGCTGTGCCTGCTCTTCGGCCCCGCCGAGTCGTTGCGCCTGCGCGCGCTGGCCGGCCACACCGACGGCTTCGCGCTCGCGCAGATCGACCTCGAGCTGCGCGGCGAGGGCGAGCTCACCGGCACGCGCCAGTCGGGCCTGGCGCGCTTTCGCTTCGCCCGTCTGCCGGAGGACGCCGCCATCCTCGATCGCGCCCACGCCCGCGCCGAGGCGCTGCTGCGCGAGGACCCGGGCCTCGAGGCGCCGGAGCTCTGGCTGCTGGCGGCCGCGCTGGCGATGGTGGAGACCGAGCCGGTGGCCGCGTGAGGGTGGTGGCGGGGCGTCTCGGGGGCCGGCGGCTGCGGGCGCCGCGCGGTCGCGACACGCGCCCCACGTCCGATCGCGTGCGCGAGGCGCTCTTCGCGATGCTGGGCCCCATCGACGGCGTGCGCGTCCTCGACCTCTTCGCGGGCTCGGGCGCGCTGGCCATCGAGGCGCTCTCGCGCGGCGCGGCGGCGGCCACGCTGGTCGAGCGCGACGCGCGGGCGATCGGCGTCATACGCGCCAACCTGGAGTCGCTTCAGCTCGGCTCCGAGGAGGCGCGCGTGGTCCACGGGCCGGCCCGCGCCGCCGTCCGTGACGCATCGGCGCGCGGCGATGCATACGATCTCGTCCTCCTCGACCCGCCGTACCGGGACGCCTCGGCGCTGGGACGGGAGCTCTCGCAGGCACTGCCCGCCATCCTCGCGCCCGGTGCGCGCGTCGTGGCCGAGAGCGACCGCCGCGCGCCGCTGGAGCTCGAGCTGCCGGTCGTCGTGGAGCGCCGTTACGGCGACACCCTGATCCGCATCCACCACCGCAATGGCTCCTGATCCCCGCATCGCCGTCTGTCCCGGCTCCTACGACCCGATCACCAACGGGCACCTCGACGTCATCGCGCGCGCGTCGCGGCTGTTCGACGAGGTCGTGGTCGGCGTGGTCGACCACCCCGTGCGCAAGGGCAAGACGCTGTTCTCCACCGACGAGCGCCTGCGCTTCATCGCCGACGCCACGGCGCCGCTGGGCAACGTGCGCGCGGAGTCGTTCGACGTGCTGGTGGTCGAGTTCGCCCGGCGCGTGGGCGCGCGCGCCATCGTCAAGGGCCTGCGCGCGATCAGCGACTTCGAGTACGAGATGGAGATGAACCAGCTCAATCGCCGCGAGGCGCCCGAAGTCGACACCCTCTACCTCATGGCCAGCCCCCAGTACAGTTTCCTCAGCTCCAGCGGCGTCAAGGAGCTCGCGATCTTCGACGGCTCGATCGAGGATCTCGTGCCCGAGGCGGTCGCTCGGCGGTTGAAGGAAGAGCTGGCCCGGTAACGAACCTCATCCCTGCTATGGACGTCCTGGTCCTCATCGACAAGCTCGACGATCTCGTTCACAACGCCAAGCCCGTGCCGTTGACGGACCAGGTGCGGGTCGACAAGGAGGAGATCTACGACATCCTCGATCAGATGCGCGCCACGATCCCCGAGGAGATCAAGCAGGCGCGCTGGATCGTCAAGGAGCGTCAGGAGATGCTCGCCGAGGCCAAGCGCGAGGCCGAGCGCATCATCAAGGAGGCGCGCGAGCGCCAGACGCAGCTCATCTCCGAGCAGGAGGTGACCAAGCAGGCCGAGCGCGCCGCCGAGGACATCATCGAGGACGCCCGCGCTCGCGAGCGCGAGATCCGTCTCGGCGCCGAGGACTACGCCGACGAGATCCTCAACACGCTCGAGGTCAACCTCTCGAAGTTCATCGCCGCGGTGCAGCGCGGGCGCGAGCGCCTGCAGGGCAAGGACGAGCCCGCCGAAGTCGCCTGAGGCGACGGCTGCGCTGTACCGGCTATCCGGTACTATTCGGGACCGGCTAGGCGGTACACATCACTCGTCCTGCGACGCGCGGTCGACGAGCGGCGAGGCTCGTCGCAGCCACTCGGCGAAGAGCGGATCGACGATGTACCAGCTGCCGTCGCGCTCGTCGACGAGGCCGCGGCGCTGGAGGCGCGCGAGCGCCTGCGGCACCCGCGAGTGGCTGGAGAAGCCGTAGAGCCTGGCCAGCGGCCGGCTGGTGACGGTGTCGCCGCCGCGGTCGGCCAGGAGCTGCAGCGCCCGCACCTCGTTGACCTCGCCGTCGTCCCCGCTCATGAGCACGTTGAGGATCGCGGCGAACTCCGAGCGCTCGATCGTCCGCACGAGCCGGTCGTGCGCGCGCATCACGGTCTCGAGCGTCACCGGCTCGCCGGCGGGCGTGCTCGACCAGCACTCCCACGCGAGCTGCTGCGTGCTGCGCGGATGCGAGCGCGTGGCGTTGAGCAGGTAGTCGAGGGCTTGCTCGTCGGCGGGCTTGCCCGTGGCCTCGAACTGGAAGTCCAGGTACTCGAGGAAGTCGACCCGGCTGATCGTCGGCAGCTGCATGTCGGCCGCCTCGCCGAAGATTGGCTGCTGGGAGTCCTCGAGGATCATCTTCAGCGCGTTGCGGATCGAGCCGGTGAAGAGGAGCGAGACGTGGTTGGCGCCCGAGCTCATGAGCGCCGAGCGGATGATCGCCAGCGGGTCGCCGGGGCAGTGGCGCAGCCGCTGGAACTCGTCGAAGACGACGACGAGGTGCTCGGAGAGCGAGCGCAGCGCCACCAGCTGCGCGTGGAGCGCCTCGGCGTCCTGCGCGGGCGTCACGCCCGACCTCTTCACCGAGCCCTTGACGACCTTGATGTCGAAGCCGATCTCCTTCTCCAGCGCGCCGATCTGACGCTGCGCGGCGCGGCGCAGGCGCTTGTCGGGGTGGGCCATCATCGCGTCGTGGACGCAGCCGATGAACCCGGGGATGCTGACCACGCGCTGGAGGTTGACCTTGACGACGTCGAACGGCGGCGCGTCGTCGCCATGAGGCTTGGCGAGCTCGAGCGCCAGCTGGTTGGTGAACGTCGTCTTGCCGGTGTCACGAGGGCCGAAGAGCGCGACGTTGGTCTGGCCCTTGAGGATGAGGGCGACCTCGTGCGCGAAGCCCTCCATCCCGATGATCTTCGACGGGTCGTCGAGCGGGCGGTCCCAGACGAAGGGGTTCAGCGCCGAGGCCATTCAGCGATTGTACCGCTGCACGGTACAAATCTGTACCGCGATAGCGGTACACGAAAATCTCCTTGCGGCTGCGGTCGCGCAGTAGCCTGGGCGCGTGGCCACGGTCGAGGTCCTCGACACCGACATCACGACGCTCGAGGTCGACGCGATCGCGAACGCGGCCAACACGAGACTGCTGCACGGCGGCGGCGTGGCCGGGGCCATCGTGCGCGCCGGCGGACAGGCGATCCAGGCCGAGAGCGACCGCAGGGCGCCGGTCGGGCTGGGCGACGCGGTCGAGACGACGGCCGGCGACCTGCCGGCCCGCTGGATCATCCACGCCGCCACCATGGAGCTCGGCGGCCCGACCTCGGCCGACATCATCCGCCGCGCCACCGCGGCGACGCTCTGGAAGGCCGAGGAGCTCAATGCCCGCTCACTGGCGCTCGTCGCCTTCGGCACCGGCGTGGGCGGCTTCCCGGTCGACGACGCCGCGGAGATCGAGGTCGAGGAGGTCCGCCGCCACCTGGAGGCCGGCAGCCGCCTCGAGCGCGTCGTCTTCGCCGTGCGCGGCGACGCCGCCCGGGCCGCGTTCGAGCGCGCGCTGGCGGCGGGGTAGCGCCGCCGGCCGCGTTCGCGCGCGC
>DASVFT010000054.1:0-15782 GCA_036379935.1 Solirubrobacteraceae bacterium
GAGCTCGAGGACCACGCCGAGATCGAGGCGCTCGTCGAGCGTGCGTGGCAGGCGCGCGCCGCGCGCTTCGGCGAGAGCACCGACATGTGCTCGCTGGTCAACGCGAAGTCCGGCGGCTGCGCCGAGGATTGCGGGTTCTGCGCGCAATCGCGCTTCGCGGAGGCCGAGACGCCGCTGCACGCGATGATGGAGCCCGAGCAGATGCTCGAGCACGCGCGGGCCGCGGAGGCGGCCGGTGCGCACCGGTTCTGCATGGTCACGCAGGGACAGGGGCTGTCCAAGCGCGACTTCGAGAAGGTGCTCGCGGGCGCGCGGCTGGTGGCCGAGCACACGAACCTCAAGCGCTGCGCGTCGGTGGGCCACATGAGCGCGGCGCGCGCTCGCGCGCTGCGCGAGGCGGGCATCCAGCGGGTGCACCACAACGTCGAGACGGCCGAGTCCTACTACGACGAGGTCTCCACCACCGTCCGCTACGAGGCGCGCCTGCGCACGATCGACGCGGTGCGCGAGGCCGGCCTGGAGACGTGCGTGGGCGGCATCCTCAACCTCGGCGAGTCGCGCGAGCAGCGCGTCGAGATGGCCTTCCAGCTTGCCGCGATCGACCCCACCAGCGTGCCGATCAACCTCCTCAACCCGCGGCCGGGCACGAAGTTCGGCGATCGCGACTTCATGGACCCGTGGGAGGCGGTCAAGTGGATCGCCATCTTCCGCCTCATCCTGCCCGAGGCGCTGTTCCGCCTGTGCGGCGGTCGGGTCGAGAACCTCGGAGAGCTGCAGCCGTTGGCGGTCAAGGCCGGCCTCAACGGCGTGATGATGGGCAACTTCCTGACCACGCTGGGCTCGACGCCCGACGAGGACCGTGCCATGTTCACCGAGCTCGGGCTCAACGTCGCCCGCCAGCCCGACAACGGCGCCAACCCGCGCCCGGACAACCGCTCCGGGTGGCTCGAGGGCCAGGCGCCGCCGCTCGAGCTCGTCAGCGACGAGGCGCAGGACGAGACGCCGATCGATCTCCACATCCGCATGTGGGACCCGTCCACACAGCTTCGCTTCAAGCGCAAGGCGTCGGTGCCCGAGAGGCCTGACGGAGCGCGCAACGCCTGGCCAAGGGAGGCCGCGTGACGGACATCGCCGCCCGGCTGGACGAGCTCAAGGAGCTCGGGCTCTACCGCCGGATGCGCATGATCAGCGGGCCGCAGGGCCCGCGCGTCGTGCTCGACGGCAAGCCCGTGCTGCTGCTCTGCTCGAACAACTACCTCGGGCTCGCGGATCACCCCCGGGTACGCGAGGCGGCCGCCGACGCCGCCATGCGGTGGGGCGTCGGGGCGGGCGCGTCGCGCCTGGTCTCGGGCACGATGACCGTGCACCGGCGCCTCGAGGAGCGCCTGGCCGCGTTCAAGCACGCGCAGACCGCGTTGCTCTTCGGCTCCGGGTACATGGCCAACATCGGCGTGATCACGACGCTGGCCGGCCGCGACGAGGTCGTGTTCTCCGACGAGCTCAACCACGCCTCGATCATCGACGGCTGCCGCCTGGCCCGGGCCGAGACGTTCGTCTACCGCCACGGCGACGTCGAGCACCTGGCCTGGGGCATGCGCCAGGCCGAGGGGCGCGGCGCCCTCGTGGTCACCGACTCGGTGTTCTCGATGGACGGCGATGTGGCGCCGCTGGCCGAGATCGTCGAGCTCGCCCACCGCCATGACGTGCGCGTGGCGGTCGACGAGGCCCACGGCACCGGCTGCCTCGGCCCCGGCGGGCGCGGGGCGGTGGCCGAGGCGGGCCTGGAGGACGAGGTCGACGTCGTGATCGGCACCCTGGGCAAGGCGCTGGGCGCCTACGGCGCCTTCGTCGCCTGCGACGAGGAGATGGCGCAACTGCTGGTCAACAGCGCGCGACCGTTCATCTTCTCGACGGCGCCGCCGCCGCCGGCCGTCGCCGGCGCGCTGGCCGCCCTCGAGATCCTCGCCGAGCAGCCTCAGCGCGTCGAGAAGCTCCAGGCCAACGCCGATGTCCTTCGCGACGAGCTGGCGCGCGAGCGCTTCGAGATGTCCGACTCGACGACCCAGATCGTGCCGCTGCTCGTCGGCGATGCCAAGCAGGCGATGCGCATCTGCGAATTGGCCATCGAGCGCGGCGTCTTCGCGCAGGCGATTCGCCCGCCGACGGTTCCCGCGGGCACGGCGCGGCTGCGCCTGGCCGTGATGGCGTCGCACAGCCGGGCCGAGCTGCGCGAGGCGGCGCAGGTGCTGGCCCGGGCGGCGCGGCAGGCGGGCTGGCGGCCGACCGATGGCGTGCCGGTGGTCGCCGCGCGCGAGGAGGGCGCCGCGCGCGAGGACCCGGCCGTGCGCTCCGGTCCCTTCGACTTCGAGCGCCAGGCGGCGTAGCGGCGGCGCGCCGCGTCGTGCGCGGCCTCTTCGTCACCGGAACGGACACGGGCGTCGGCAAGACCGTGCTGGCGGCGGCGCTCGCCGCCGCCCTGCGCGCGGAGGGGGTCGACGTGGCGGCGTTCAAGCCCGTGGTCACGGGGCTGGACGAGGCGGGCCCGGCCGGCGCCGCCGCCGCGGAGCTGGGCCTGTCCGAGGCGCCGCCCGGCGCGGAGGCGGGCAGGCCGCCCGACCACGAGCTGCTCGCCGTCGCCGCCGGACGACCCCCCGCCGAGGTCGCGCCGCACCTGTTCGGCCCGCCTGTGTCGCCTCACCTCGCCGCGGCGCTGGCCGGCACGACGCTCGAGCCGGCGAAGCTCGTGGCGGCGGCGCGCGGCCTGCGCGCCGAGGTCGTGATCGCCGAGGGCGTCGGCGGCCTGCTCGTCCCGCTCACGCTGGGCTACACGATCCGCGACCTGGCGGTCGACCTCGGGTGGCCCGTGATCATCGCGGCGCGCCCGGGCCTGGGGACGATCAACCACTCGCTGCTCACGGTCGAGGCGGCCCGCGCGGTCGGGCTCGACGTGCGCGCCGTGGTGCTGACCCCGTGGCCCGACGAGCCGGGCGTGCTGGAGCGCTCGAACGTCGAGGCGATCGAGCGCCTCGGGGGCGTCGAGGTCGCCACGCTGGGAATGGTGGGGCTCGACGTGGACGAGCTGGCGCGCGCGGGCGCGAGGCTCCCGCACGCGCGGTGGGTGGGCGCGGGCGCCTAGCGCGGGCGCCTAGAGGAGGCGGTTGGCACGGCGCCCGGCTTGAGGCGGCCGGGCGCCTGACCTAGACCCGTGAAGCATGGAGACTCGTGACGATGCCTTGACCACCTTCCTGGGCTGGTTCAGCCTCGGGCTCGGCGTACCGCAGGTGGTGGCGCCAGGCCGGGTCTGCCGCGCCGTCGGCGTTCGCGACGACGACACCAGCCGCTTCTGGATGCGCCTGGTGGGCGTGCGTGAGCTCGCGGCGGCAGCCGGCATCCTCGGGCAACGCCGGCCGGCACCCTGGCTGTGGGCGCGCGTGGCGGGCGACGCGATGGACCTGACCCTCCTGGCCGCCGCGCTGGTCACCAAGCGCGAGCGCGCCGCGCGCATCGTCGGGGCGATGGGATCGGTCGCCGGCATCACCGTGGCCGACGTCGTCGATGCGATCCGGCTCGGCCGCCAGCCCGAGACCGGCGACGAGACGGTGCGCTCGCGCTTCGCGGTGACGGTGCGCCGCGATCCCGAGGAGGTCTACGGCTTCTGGCACGACCTCGAGAACCTGCCGCGGTTCATGAAGCACCTCGAGTCCGTGCAGGTGACGGGCGACAGGCGCTCGCACTGGAGCGCCCATGCACCCGTGGCCAGGACGGTCGAGTGGGACGCCGAGATCGTCGAGGACCGGCCGGGCGAGCGCATCGCGTGGCGGTCGGTCGACCCCGCCGACGTGCGCAACTCCGGCTCCGTGCGCTTCTCGCCCGCGCCGGGCGAGCGTGGCACCGAGGTCAGGCTCGACATGGAGTACACGGTGCCCGGAGGCACGCTCGGCCTCACCGTGGCCAAGCTCCTCGGCGAGGCCCCCGAGCAGCAGGCCCGCGACGACCTGCAGCGCTTCAAGCAGGTGATGGAGGCGGGCGTCATCGCGCGCTCCGAGGCCACGCCGGAGGGCATGGCCAGCCGGCGGCTGCTTCGCCAGCGCCCGGCCCAGCCACCCCCCGAGCCCGTCGGCGCCGGGGCCGGATCTCACGACGGGAGCAGCTCATGAGGGCCACCTGCTGGACCGGACGCAACTCGGTCGAGGTGCAGAACGTCCCCGACCCCAAGATCCTCAACGAGCGCGACGCGATCGTGCGCATCACCTCGACCGCCATCTGCGGCTCTGACCTGCACCTCTACGACGGCTACATCCCGACGATGAAGCGCGGCGACGTGCTCGGCCACGAGTTCATGGGCGAGGTCGTCGAGCTCGCGCCCGGCGTCGAAAGCCTGAACGTCGGCGATCGCGTCGTGGTCCCGTTCCCGATCGCGTGCGGGCGCTGCAACGCCTGCGTCAACGGCCTCTTCTCGGTGTGCGAGGACTCCAACCCCAACGCCGCGATGGCCGAGAAGCTCCTGGGCCGCTCGCCGGCCGGGATCTACGGCTACTCGCACATGATGGGCGGCTACGCCGGCGGGCAGGCCGAGTACGCGCGCGTGCCCTTCGCCGACGTGGGCCCGATCAAGATCGAGAGCGACCTGCCCGACGAGACGGTGCTCTTCCTCTCCGACATCTTCCCGACCGGCTACATGGGCGCCGACCTGTGCGACATCCAGCCGGGCGACGTCATCGCCGTGTGGGGCTGCGGGCCGGTCGGCCTCTTCGCGATCGCCAGCGCCTACCTGCTCGGCGCCGAGCGGGTGATCGCCATCGACCGCTTCCCGTACCGCCTGCGCAAGGCGCGCGAGGAGCTGCAGGCCGAGACGCTCGACTACGAGCAGGTCGACGTCCGCGAGGCGCTTGACGAGCTGACCGCCGGCCGCGGGCCCGACGCCTGCATCGACGCCGTGGGGATGGAGTCTCACCACGACCTCCTGCCGCTGCACGCCTACGACCGCATCAAGCAGGCGGCGCGCCTGGAGACCGATCGAGCCCACCCGCTGCGCCAGGCGATCATGAGCTGCCGCAACGGCGGCATCATCTCGGTGATCGGCGCCTACGGCGGGTTCATCGACAAGTTCCCGATGGGGGCCGTCATGAACCGGTCGCTGACGATCAAGTCGGGCCAGTGCCACGTGCAGCGCTACCTGCGCCCGTTGCTGCAGCGCATCGAGAACGGCGAGATCGACCCGAGCTTCGTGGTCTCGCACCACCTGCCGCTCGACGAGGCGCCGCGCGGCTACGAGATGTTCAAGCACAAGGAGGACGACTGCGTGAAGGTCGTCCTCAAGCCATAGGCGGCCCGCCCTACCGCTCGCCCTCGGCCGCCACCTTGACGATCGACGCGTCGATGAGCCACTCGACCGGCGCGCGATCGTCGGTGTAGACGTCGCCGCCGCGCAGCGGCGCCGCCAGCCGGGCCGCCGCGGCGCCGGTCACCGCCCCCAGGTCGCGCGGCAGCGCGCGCGCCGCCGCGCGCATCGCGCGGGCCGACGCGGCGGCGTCGGTCCCGAGCAGCACGGTGTTCGTCGACTTCACCGGGTCGCGCAGGACGGTCCGGAAGACCCTGCCCATGGTCGCGCTCAGCACCTTCTCCAGGTGATCGGAGTCCTGTGGATGGCCGACGTTGATGAGCACGACACCGTGGCGCGTGAGGTGGTCGCGCACCTCGCCGAAGAACTCGCGCGTGGCCAGGTAGAAGGGGATGTAGGGCTGGCGGTAGGCGTCGACGACGATGACGTCCCAGCGCGCCGTCGATCGCCGCAGGAAGGGTCGCGCGTCGGCGGTGTGGAGCCGAAGGCGCGGGCCGCGCAGGTCGAAGAGGCGGCGCCCGACGTCGGTGAGCGCCGGGTCGATCTCGACCCCGTCGACCCGCGCGTCCGGGAAGTAGTGCCCGTAGGCCCGCGCCGTGGTGCCGGCGGCGTTGCCGAGGATCGCCACCGAGCGCGGCTCGTGCCCCGTGGCCAGCGGCAGGGCGAGCATCTCGTCCCAGTAATCGCGGGTCAGCCACTCCCCCGGGCGGTAGACCGAGTGCACCGCCTCGCCCTCGTTGAGCTCGAGCCGGCGCTCGCCGTCGGCGTCCTGCACGACGCGTGCGTACTGGTACTCGGTCTCGCGGTCCCAGATGACCCGCGCGTCGCCCGTGGCCTTGACGGTCCCCACCGGGATCGCGAGCAGCACCGCGACCGCCAGCGGCGCCAGCGTGAACCGACGCCGCAGCGCCGGCACGGCGACCAGCGCCAGCGCGAGGGCGAAGGCGAGGAAGGTGCGCCGCGTGCCGACCAGCGGGATCAACACGAGCGCGCTGAGGAAGGTCCCGACCAGCGAGCCGAGCGTGGAGATCGCGTACAGGCGCCCCGCCACGCGGCCCGCCTCCTCGACCGTCTGCACGGTGAGCCGCACCGCGTACGGCGCCACCGCGCCCAGCAGCAGCACGGGCGTGGCCACGAGGACGAGCACGGCGAACAGCGAGCCCGCGAACGCGCCCGCCTCCACGCGATCGAGCGCCTGCACCGAGATGCGCAGGAAGGGCGCGGCCACGAAGGGCACGAGCGCCAGCAGCCCCGCGGCGCAGAGGACGAGCCGGCTGAGCCCTGCGAGCGTGGGGTCGCGGTCGGCCAGCCGGCCGCCGACCCAGTACCCCGCGCTGAGGGCGACGAGGACGGTGGCGATGGTGTTGGCCCAGACGATCGTCGAGGCACCGAACCAGGGCGCGAGCAGGCGCGCGGCCGCGATCTCGGCACCCAGCGACGCGGCGCCGACCACGGCGGCAAGGGCTTCGATGCGGCGCGCCGGCACGGGCGCAGAGGCTACGAGGTTCGTCCGCGCGCGGAGCTAGCTTGCGGGGACGATGCCCATGACCGCCGACGAGATCGCCGCCCTCGATCGCCAGCACCTCTGGCACCCCTTCACCCAGCAGCAGAGCTGGGTCGACGAGGACTTCCCGATCATCGCGTCCGCCGACGACACCACGCTCTACGACACCGAGGGCAACGCCTACATCGACGGCGTCTCCTCGCTGTGGTGCAACGTCCACGGCCACCGCCACCCCGCGATCGACATTGCGGTCAAGGACCAGCTGGACCGCGTCGCGCACTCGACGATGCTCGGCCTCTCGCACGCGCCGGCGGCCAAGCTGGCCAAGCGCCTGGTCGACCTCGCGCCCGACGGGCTGACCCGCGTCTTCTTCTCCGACAACGGCTCGACGGCGTGCGAGATCGCGCTGAAGATGGCCTACCAGTGGCACCACCAGCGCGGCGAGTGGTGGCGCGCGGGCTTCGTCTGCCTGCGCAACAGCTATCACGGCGACACGCTGGGCTCGGTGTCGGTGGGCGGCATCGAGCTCTTCCACTCGCTCTACCGGCCGTTGCTCTTCGAGGCCTGGCAGGCCGAGCCCGGCGACGCCGAGTCGCTGCGCGCGGTGCTGGCCGAGCATGCCGACCGCTGCGCCGCCGTCATCGTCGAGCCGCTCGTGCAGGGCGCCGCCGGCATCCACGTCCAGCCCGAGGGCTACCTGCGCGCGGTGCGCGAGCTGTGCGACGAGTTCGGCGTCTTCCTCATCTGCGACGAGGTCGCCACCGGGTTCGGGCGCACCGGCACGATGTTCGCGTGCGAGCACGAGGACGTCGCGCCCGACTTCATGTGCGTGGCCAAGGGGCTGACCGGCGGCTACCTGCCGCTCGCCGCGACGCTCACCACCGAGCGCGTCTACGAGGGCTTCCTCGGGCGCCACGAGCAGTTCCGGACCTTCTTCCACGGCCACACCTACACCGGCAACCCGCTGGCGTGCGCGGCGGCGCTGGCCACGCTGCGGGTCTTCGAGCAGGAGCGCACGCTCGAGCGCCTGGCGCCCAAGATGGCGCTGCTGTCCGAGCTGCTGGCCGATCAGGTCGAGCCGCTGCCGGCGGTGCACGACGTGCGCCAGCGCGGGTTCATGGTCGGCATCGAGCTGGCCGGCTTCCCGCTCGAGGCGCGGGTCGGCCATCGCGTCACCCTGGAGGCGCGCGCCCGCGGCGCGATCATCCGGCCTCTGGGCGACACCGTGGTGCTCATGCCGCCGCTCTCCATCCAGCCGGCCGAGCTGCGCCGGCTGGTCGAGATCACCGCGGCAGCAATCGCCGCCGCGGCGGGCGCGGCAGCGCTGGCCGCGGCCGCCTGAGCGCCACCGCGGCCAGCAGGGCGGTCACGGCCGCGCCGCCGGTCGCCAGCGCGCGCGCTCCGGTGCGCGGCGTCGCGAAGGGCTCGAAGCGCGTGCCGTCGGCCGTGACCTCGATGTAGCCGACCGGCACCGCGTCCAGCCGTCCCCCACCGCCGCGCTGGCCGAGCCCTCCGGCCGCGCGCACGCGCGCGACGGGGATGACCGTGCGCCCGTCGACGCGCACCGGCTCGCCGTAGCACATGCGCGCGCCGCGGCCGGCCGCCAGCAGCCTGCGCACCGCTCGTTGGGAATCGGTGCGCGTGGTCTTGGCCATGGCCTCTCTCTCAGTCCTCGTAGGGCGTGAAGTCGCGCTTGCGGGCCCCGCACACCGGACAGAACCAGGTGTCGGGAATGTCGTCGAAGGGCGTCCCGGGCGGGATGCCGCCGTCGGGATCCCCGTCGGCCGGGTCGTAGATGAAGCCGCAGGATTCGCAGATCCACTTCTGCGCGGTCGTCGTCTCCGTCATAGGCTCCAAAGGTACCTTTCCTTCGTGAACGTCGACCGCCCAGCGCCGGGCGAGGAGCTCAACCGGTCCGGCGCGGAGACGGCGCCGCGCCAGGCCGCGACGGTGATCGTGCTGCGCGGCGGGGCCGACGCCCTGGAGGTCCTGCTCGTCAGGCGCACGCCGCAGGCGCGCTTCATGGGCGGGGTCTGGGTCTTCCCCGGCGGCGCGGTCGACGCCGCCGAGGGCGAGGGCGACGCCGCGCATCGCGTCGCGGCCGTACGCGAGCTCAGCGAGGAGGCCGGCATCGTCCTCGACGATGCCGGGACCCTGGTCAAGTTCTCGCGCTGGATCACGCCGCCTGAGGTCGTCATCCGCTTCGACACCCACTTCTTCCTCGCCCCGCTGCCCGAGGGCCAGGAGGCGCGCATCGACGGCGAGGAGATCGTCGACCAGGGCTGGTTCACCCCGGCCGCCGCTCTGGCCGCCCACGAGCGCGGTCAGATCGAGCTCGTCTTCCCCACGATCAAGCACCTCGAGCAGCTCGCCGCCTTCGCCAGCGCCGACGCCGTGCTCGCCCACGCGCGCAGCCACACGGTGGGCGCCGTCCAGCCGCGACTCGTCACCGAGGGCGAGACCGCCCGCATCGTCCTGCCCGGGGAGCCCGGGTACGAGGAGCCCTCGCGCGAGCACCCCGCGCGCGAGGAGCCCCCGCGCGAGCGCTAGCATCGAGCGCGCGATGCAGACCTCTCTGCCCGAGGAGCTCCTGCAGGTCTTCCAGCGGTCCAGCACGGCCGACCTGGTGACCCTCGATCGCCACCGCCGGCCGACGGCGTGGCCGGTGACGCCGTCCTTCGACCCGGACGAGGTCTGCATCGATGTCGGGCCGGTGGGCGGTGCCGACGACGCCGTTCGCGACGCCCATGTCGCGCTGCTCTTCTCGGAGGCGGCGCCCATGGTCCTCGTCCAGGGGCCCGCCCGGGTGCGCGCCGCGATCCGGGTGCGACCCGAGCGCGTCTACGTGTGGCCCGGCGCCGATCTCGACGCCGAGCCGGCCCTCTACGACGCCCGCGTCGAGGAGGTTCGCTCGGCCCACAACGCGGAGCCCGAGGTCGGGCACCCGCCGCCGGAGGGGGGCCCGCCGGAGTGGGACGCGCGCCTCGACGCGCTGGGCTCGACCCATGCCACCGCGGTGCTGGCCTTCGTCGGCCCCGACGGCTTCCCCTTCGCGGTCCGCGTGCCCGTCGGCGCCGATCGCGCCGCGGGCGTCGTGCGCATCGAGGCCGATCCCGTGGGCGCGCCGATCGAGCCCGGGCTGGCGTGCCTGTGCGCCCGGGCCTTGCACGTGCGCGGCGACCTCGAGGAGGACCGCGGCGGCTGGATCCTGCGCCCGCACGGCACGATCGCCGACGCGGGGGCGACCGTCAGCGCGTGATCTCGGTGACCGGCACGCCGAAGCGGCGCTGCGCCTCGCCGAGGACGTCGTCCTCGCGATAGCGCGCGCGCTCGTCGTCACGGACGAAGACCAGGACCCGATCGGCCTGATAGGTGGCCAGCGCGTCCTGGAGCGCGAGCAGCGGCTCGCTCTCGCCGGCGGTGGCCCGCGCCTGCGCCCCGCTGTCGCGCAACTCGGCGGCGGTGCGCTCGGCGGCCGACGTCGCCTCGGCGATGGCCTCGTCGGCGTCGGAGACCCAGAAGGCCACCGGCGACTCGTTGACGGCGGGCGAGACCACGAGCACCTCGGTCTCCTCGAGGTTCTCGCCCGGCAGCGCGGCGCGCACGTCGTCGGCCGAGACGGGATCGGTCGCGAGAACGAGCAGCTTCACGCTCGCGGACCTACCCCGGCCGGAGCCTCTCGATGCGCCGTCAGACCGTGGCCAGGTCTTCGCGCCCCGCGTCGCGCAGGCGCGACTCGTAGCGGCCGCGCACCGGCTCGACGAGCGGCACCAGCTTGAGGATCTTGGCCACCGGCCCGCGCGCCGAGATCTGGCCGCGGGCCAGGGCGACGGTGACGTTGACCTTGCCCAGCCAGAAGCGGTGAGCGGTGTCGGCGTCCATGGCCAGGACCACCTCGGGACGCAGCTCGGTGATGCCGAAGTCGACCTGCAGGTCCTCCTCGCCCAGCGCCTTGACCGTCACCTGCGAGTCCGGGCGGCGCATCCGGATCTGCACGACGGTGTCGGCGCCCTTGAAGCGCGCACCGAGATCCTCGTCGGCGAGGATGTCCTCGAAGAGCCTGCCGAGATGCGCGTAGACGTCCTCCGCGTCCTTGAAGTAGGGCATCGGCGAGCAGCTTAGTCGGGTACGCCTGCCGGATGCCCGAGCACGAGTTCCGCCTCCATCCGGCCGACGCCCGCCTGCACACGGGGCGCCGCGCGCTTGTCACCGGCGCCACGTCGGGGATCGGCCGCGGGATCGCGCTCGAGCTCGCCGCGCATGGCGCCGCCGTCGCCATCAACCACCGCGGCAAGGTCGACGAGGCGCGCGCGATGGCCGGCGCCATCGAGGGCGCCGGCGGCCGCGCGGTCCCCGTCGAGATGGACGTCAGCGTCGAGGACGACGTGCGTGGCGGCTTCGCCGCGGCCCATGCGGCCCTCGGCGGGCTCGACCTGCTCGTCAACAACGCCGGCATCGAGAAGCCCTTCGCGCTCGTCGAGATGCCGGTCGAGGAGTGGGAGAAGGTCATCGCCGTCAACCTCACCGGGACCTTCCTCTGCACGCGCGAGGCCGCGCGCCTGATGCGCGCCGACGGGGCGCGCGGCAGCATCGTGATGATCTCGAGCGTGCACGAGGTCATCCCGTGGAAGCGCTACAGCCACTACTGCGCGTCCAAGGGCGGCATGAAGCTCTTCGCGCAGTCCGTGGCCAACGAGCTGGCTCCGGATGGCATCCGTGTCGTCTCGGTCGCGCCCGGGGCCATCGCCACGCCGATCAACCAGGCCGTCCTCGCTGACCCCGAGCAGCGCCGCAGGGTCGAGGAGGAGATCGCGATCGGCCGCTGGGGCGAGGTGGGCGACGTCGCGCGGGCGGTGGCGTGGGTCGCGTCGGACCGCGCCGAGTACGTCGTCGGGACGACGCTCTTCGTCGACGGCGGGATGACGCTGTATCCGAACTTCGTCTGAACGCGCGAACGGTGCGCGCGAGTAGCCTGGGGACATGGACGACACGCGGATCGGTGAGCACATCGAGCAGCTCGTCGCCGAGGAGCACCGCCTGCTCGAGGCGCACTCCGAGGGCGACGGCCTCGGGCCGGCCGAGCACGAGCGGCTGGAGCGGATCAGGGTCGAGCTCGACAAGTACTGGGACCTGCTGCGGCAGCGCCGCGCCAAGGAGCGCGCAGGGCTGAACCCCGACGACGCCTCCCTGCGCGACGAGGACACCGTCGAGCGCTACCTCCAGTAACCCCCGCCGCGGCGGCGCACGGCGCCGCGCGAGATTCGCCCGACTGGCACACCGCGCAGTGCTACGTTGCGGCCAGCACCGAGCAAGGAGAACGCCGCGATGGCCACCGCCACGCAGACCTTCAAGAACTTCGTCGACGGCGAGTCGGTCGACGCGGCCGAGGGCCGCACCGACCCCGTCATCAACCCGGCGACCGGCGAGGAGATCGCCCAGGCGCCGAGCTCCACGCAGGAGGACGTCGACCGCGCCGTCGCCGCCGCCCGCGCCGCCTTCGAGGGCGGGTGGGGCACGACCACGCCGGCCGAGCGCTCGCTGGCCATCCTGCGCCTCGCCGACGCGATCGAGGAGCACGCCGACGAGATCGCCGAGCTCGAGTCGGCCAATGCCGGCAAGCCGCTCGAGACGTTCAAGAGCGACGAGATCCCCGCCATGGTCGACAACCTGCGCTTCTTCGCCGGCGCCGCGCGCTGCATGGAGGGCAAGGCGGCCGGCGAGTACACGGAGGGCTACACCTCGATGATCCGCCGCGAGCCGGTCGGCGTCATCGGCCAGATCGCGCCGTGGAACTACCCGATCATGATGGCGGTCTGGAAGATCGGCCCGGCGCTCGCCACCGGCAACACGATCGTCCTCAAGCCCGCGCCCACCACCCCGCTGAGCACGATCAAGCTCGCCGAGATCGCGTCCGAGTTCCTGCCCAACGGCGTGCTGAACGTCGTCGCCGGCGGCAACGACCCCGGCGCCGCGCTCGTCGAGCACCCCGACGTCGACATGGTGTCGCTCACGGGCTCGGTCGAGACGGGCAAGTGGGTGGCCGAGCACGCGGCCAAGACGCTCAAGCGCGTGCACCTCGAGCTGGGCGGCAAGGCGCCGGTCGTGGTCTTCGACGACGTCGATCTCGACACGGTGTTCGAGACGATCGCCGGCACGGCGTACTACAACGCCGGCCAGGACTGCACGGCGGCGACCCGCGTGCTGGCGTCGAGCAAGGTCGTCGACGACGTCGTCAACGGCCTGGCCAAGGAGGCCGCCGGCTACGTCATGGGCGATACCCGGGCGCCCGACACCACGCTCGGGCCGCTGAACTCGGCCCGCCAGCGCGAGCGCGTCGAGGGCTTCCTCGAGCGCCGGCCGTCCCACGCGGAGATCGTCACCGGCGGCGCCGAGCCCGATCTGCCCGGCTTCTTCCTGCAGCCGACGGTCGTGTCCGGGCTCCAGCAGGACGACGAGATGATCCAGCGCGAGATCTTCGGGCCGGTCATCACCGTGCAGCCGTTCTCCGACGAGGAGCAGGCGATCAAGTGGGCCAACGGCACGCCGTACGGCCTCGCCGCCTCGGTGTGGACGCGCGACGTCGGCCGTGCCCTGCGCGTCGCCAACGCGCTGCGCTTCGGCTGCGTGTGGATCAACGACCACATCCCGTTGGCCAGCGAGATGCCCCACGGCGGCTACGGCGAGTCGGGCTACGGCAAGGACCTGTCGATGTACTCCCTGGAGGACTACACGCAGGTCAAGCACGTGATGGCGTCGCTGAGCTAGGCGCCCGGCAGCTCGACCACGACGCGACGGCCCTGTGGGCGCGCGCGTTCCGTCCGGAGCGCGCCGCCCCAGTGGTCGACGATGTCCGCCGCGACCACGAGGCGAGTGGCGTCGTCCATGCGTCCCTCGTCGACGACCTCGAGGCGCACGCCCGAGGACGCCGGGCGCGCGGCGAGCGTCACCACGGCGCCGGTCGGTGACCGCCGCGCGGCCTGCTGGATGAGCTCGGCGATCACGCGATGCAGGGATTCGGGATCGCCGACCGTGCGCAGGCGCGGCGGCGCGACGTCCACGAGCAGGTCGACCTCGGCCAGCGCGGGCCGGGCCTCGTGCGCAGCCCGCGTCAGCAGGGCCCGCACGCCGAAGCTGTGCGGCGCTGGCTCGTCGGGCTGCTCGGGCGCCGAGCTCGAGGCAACCAGCCCCACGCCGACGCCCAGCCCCGCGGCGACCGCCAGCAGCACGCAGGCCAGCGTGGCCAGCCCCGCGCCGATCCCCGCCATCGCGCCGAGTGCGGCCAACGGCACGGCGACGACGATGAGCGCCGTGGCGCGGGGGTGGTCGGTTGCGTGAGGTCGCATGGCTCTCGCTGACGGCGAGGGGGCCGGGCCGTCCCCCCGGATGGCCCGGCCGCTTCCGCCTAGTCCCCCCGGACGGTCTCCCTCGCCTTCATCATCGCTCCGCTGGACCGAAGGGCAGAGCCCTGAAGCGATGAAGGCCCCCGCTCTCGCCGCACCACCAGCCGGTCGTCCGCAGCCGTGCGGAGAGCGGTGCCTTCACTCGCAAGGAGGATGAGCATCAGGCGGCGGGCGTGTTCACGACTTGTCATGCGTCCGGCTCCAGCGTCGGGTCTGACCCCGGGGCGTTACTCGGCGTGGAACGGTGTTCACCGTGCGCGGCGACGGCGGCGCTATAGGCCGGGCAGCGCGCGCAGGGCCGCGAGACCGGGCACGAGCAGGTATTCGCCCCCACGGCACTCCACGCAGCTGCGCAGGGGCGAGACCACGCGCGGGGGCCTGCCCTCGATGAGGTGGCGCATCTGGCGGCCTGCCGGGCCCGTGAGCGGGTCCGCCTCACGGCCGAGCCCGAAGGCGTTGCCGTCGTTGCACCACTGCGACTGCACGATCTCGAACTGGCGCGCGATCGAGGCCTGCAGGCACACGAAGAGCAGCCCGCGCTGCGCGCCGTCGTCGTCGGCGCCCTCGGCCAGCGGCGCGCCGTAGGGCATGCCGCGGCGCAGGATGCGGTGGCGCGCGCTGAGTCGCCCCTGCCAGCCGAGCGCGTCGCGCGGGTTGGTGCGGCGCACGTGGGCGCCGCGCGGGCAGCGCCGCCCCTGCGGGTCGTCGCCGTAGGCGAAGTCGTTGGCTCGTCGCTTGTCGTACCCGAGTCGCGCATCGGGCGCGTCGGGCCGCAGCGCCAGCGGGCTGCCGTCGGGCCAGCGCCCGACGAGCTTGGCCGCCAGCAGATCGCGATCGAGCCGGAGCCGATGCGCCTGGGCGGCGACCTGAGCCCGGAAGCCGGCGACGTCCTGGTGCAGCTTGCGCCACACCATGAAGCTCGCGTTGCGATGAAACGGCGCCGGGGGCGCCGGCGCCAGAGCGCCGTCCTCGTCCTCGTAGCCGAGGACGAACTCGCCGGGCTTGATCGCCCGCCAGCGCAGGCGGCTCCACGGCCACCACGACGGGCGCCTGTAGGGAATGCCCTGGCCCGGGACGTCTTCCCGTGCGACGCCCTCGATGGCCGGTTGCGAGAAGCCGTCAGTGAAGCCGAAATGCTCGCGCGCGTCGCCCAGCAGCGCGGCGGGCTGCGCGTGGGTGAGCTGCAGGCCGCTGTCCTCGGCGGCGAGCTCGCGCTCCCAGCGTTCAGCCTCGCCCGCCAGCGCCGCGTCGCTCTGCGCGTGGACGATGAAGAGAAGCTCGAGGTCGCGCAGCTCGTCGTCCCACGTGGCAGGGTCGTCGGCCAGGAGCTCGGCGCGGCTGGCCATGCCGGCGCGGAACTCGGCCGGGAAGGCGTCGAGCAGGCGCGCGGGAAGCCCGAGCGCCGCGAGCGCCTTGAACGAGAGGGCGACGTTCAGCGTCGTCGGCGGACGCGCCTCGCCCCACTCCTGCTCGGTCGTGATCGGCTCGGCGACGGCGGCGAGGAACGCCCGCGCGGTCTTCGGCTCGCACACCCGGG
>DASVFT010000055.1:0-34992 GCA_036379935.1 Solirubrobacteraceae bacterium
CGACGTTCCCCGCAGCCCGCTGCTGACGCGCTACAACGCCGCCTGGCTGCTCGGTGGCGGGCATGTGCAGGCCACGCGACGCTTCGCCGGGTCGGGCGGCCCGTTCGAGCTCCAGGTCGTCGAGGCCAACCGCGCGCTGCCGGCGACGACCGACAGCCTCGCGCTCAACCGCGACCGCACGTCGGCGCCCTACTACCTGGACGCCGAGGGCGTCAAGCTCGCCGAGCCGCCGCTGTTCTAGCTAGCCGTAGCGCTCGCCGATGTAGGCGCGCAGCTTGGGACGGTTGTGGCGTGCGCTGACGCGCCGCACCGTCCCGGTGCGCGAGCGCATGACGATCGACTCCGTCGTGGCGGTCGAGCCTTCGTAGCGCACGCCCTCGAGCACGTCGCCGTCGGTGACGCCGGTGGCCGAGAAGAAGCAGTCGTCGCCGCGGACGAGCTCGTCCTGGTCGAGGACGCGATCGAGGTCGTAGCCGGCGTCGATCGCGGCCTGGCGCTCGTCGTCGTCGCGCGGCCACAGGCGGCCGATGAACGAGCCGCCGAAGGCCTTGATGGCGGCGGCCGAGATCACGCCCTCGGGCGTGCCACCGATCCCCCACAGCAGGCTCACCGGCGAGCGCTGGGAGACCGACAGCAGCGAGGCGCTGACGTCGCCGTCGGTGATCAGGCGCACGCGCGCGCCGGCGTCGCGGATGGCCCGGATGCCCTCCTCGTGGCGCGGGCGGTCGAGGACGACGACCATGATGTCGCGGATGTCGCACGTGCGGCGCTCGGCGACGAGGCCGAGGGTCTCCGGCAGCGGGCGGTCCAGTGACAGGAGGTCGGCGATGTCGTTGCCGCCGGCCATCTTCTCCATGTAGACGCACGGCCCCGGGTCGAACATCGTCCCGCGCGGGCTCAGCGCGATGACGGCCAGCGCGCTCGGGCGTCCCTCGGCGGCCAGGCGAGTGCCCTCGAGCGGATCGACGGCGATGTCGACCTCCGGCGGCGTGCCGTCGCCGATCTTCTCGCCGTTGTAGAGCATGGGCGCCTCGTCCTTCTCGCCCTCGCCGATGACGACGACGCCGTCCATGTGCACGGTCTCGAGCACGACGCGCATCGCGTCGACGGCGGCCTGGTCGGCCGACTCCTTGTCGCCCATGCCGATGCGCCGGGCCGCGGCCAGGGCCGCGGCCTCGGTCACGCGCACGAGCTCGAGCGCGAGGTTGCGATCCGGACGATTGGCCTGCCCCGCCGTCACTACGGCGAGGACCCTACAGCGAATGGGCCAGGGCCAGCAGCGCGTCGAGGTCCCATGGGCCCTGGCCGGTGAGGCGCAGGTGCAGGCCGTCGCGCTCCCACGACAGCTCGGTGACCGGCCGCAGGCTCGCCTCCGCCTGCGGCAGCGGCGCCGTGCGCACCGCGATGGCGTCGCGGTGTTCGGGCGGGCCGGCCCCGGGCAGGTCGCGCTCGGGCGGCGGGTCGACGCCGGCATAGAGCGCGAGGCGCCCAGGGGCGCCGGGCCGCGTGTCGTCGAGGCTCCACGCCACTTCCACCCCGCGCTCGCCCACCTGGATGACGTCGACCCACCGCGCCAGCGGCAGCGGCGCCGCGGGCAGCGGGAACGGGCGCCCGAGGACCGCGTCGGCGTCGGCAATGCCCTGGAGCGGCTCGTGCACCGGACGGACGATAGGTTTTCGGGCGACGCCCGGCCCGCTGAGGCGTGAGCTAGGCGGCCACGGGCTCGCCGATCGGCAGAGCCGCCGCCGTGGCCGGAGCGGCCTTGCCGCGCGGCAGCAGGAGCGCCACCACCGCGCCGAGGGCCACCACCGAGGCGCCGAACACGCCGCCCACCTCGCACTCATCGACGCCGCCGTCGAGCAGTTCGCGCAGACCGGCCTGCACGGCACGGCGGTCAGCACGATCACCGACGCGGTCGGCATCACCCAGCCGTACGCCTTCAGCCTCTTCGGGACCAAGAAGGGTCTCTTCCTGGCCGCCGTCGAGCGCGGCTTCGATCGCGTCGAGGAGACCTTCCGCGCCGCCGCGACAGCCGCCGGCGAGGAAGGCGCCTTCGACGCGATGGAGGAGTCCTACGGCGCCGTGCTCGCCGATCGCTCGCTGCTGCTCATCCAGCTCCAGGCCTACGCCGCCTCCGGCGACGACGAAGTGCGTGAGCTCGTGCGCCGCCGCTACGCGCAGCTCTACGAGCTCGTGCGCCACCTCAGCGGCGCCGACCGCGAGGAGCTCGCCCGGTTCTTCGCCTCGGGGATGCTCCTCAACGTCGCCGCCGCCCTCGACCTCCGGAGCTGCTGCTCAACGACACGTGGCTCGCGGACTGCTTGCGTCCGCCGGACGGCGGTTAGCCGCGCTCGTCGGCCGCACCCGCGCCGCCGCCGCTTGCGGCCGGCCGCCGTCGTTGGCGACACTGCGCGGCCAGGGCAATGAGGGAAAGGGTCGTCTGGCGCGTGCGTTGTCCCCGTCGCCCGCCGCTCCACCCGCTCGATCGCGCACCGGGGGCACCCGCGGCCGCAGTCGTTTGTGGGGTGGGCTCTCTTAACCATGACTATCCGGGTCAATGGAGCCCACCCCCTCCGAAGCGGCGCGAAGTGTTGCGAGACACGCGCACGCCGCGCACGACCGGCCGCGAGCCTGCGGCAAACCGCACGCGCGAGCCGGGCCGCGAGCGCGAACGACACCCTCTCCCTCATTGCCCTGGCCGCGCAGAGCGGCGAGCGCGCGCGGAGACGGCGAGCGCAGGCGCCGCGCGCACGCGCGGCGCTTGGGCCCGCGTCAGCGCGAACCCCCCGACCCCGCCTTCCAATCACGAAAGGCCAGCCGCAGATCGGCCTCGGCCCGCGGGGAGATGGCGTCGTCGGTCAGCTCGCCGAGGAGCTCAAGCATCTCGCGCATCTGGCGCAGGTACGCGGCGCAGTGCTCGCATCCGGCGATGTGGGCCTCGAAGCGCGACCGTTCGCTGGGCGGCAGCGCGTCCTCGAGGTAGTCGCTGACGAGCTCGACCAGCTCGCGGCAGCTCAGGCCGGGGCCCTCGTGGTGACGGCGGAAGAGGCGGGTGAAGAGATCAGGCATCGGCGTAGTAGTCCTCGAGTGCGGCCCGCACCTTCGCTCGCGCGCGGTGAAGGAGCACCCTCTGATTGGTCTCCGAGATCTCCAAAGCGCTACGCACCTCCTCGGAGGACATGCCGTCCACGTCGCGCATGGTGATGACGAGCCGCTGCATCTCGGGCAGCCGGGCGATCTCCTCCTCGATCCGCTGCGCCGCCTCGCCGGAGTCGAGCGCGCGCTCGGGCTCCTCCCACCAGCGCACGGGCGGCGCGGCCCAGCTCCCCACGCCGTCGCCGCGGCCCACGAAGCGATCGGGATCGACGGCCGCGAAGTCGTCGTCGCCCTCCTGACGCGCGAGCGCGGCGAAGGGCACCGTGCGCCGCTCGCGCTCGCCGCGGGTCCGCGCGCGGTTCACGAGGATGCTGAACACCCACGTGCGCAGCGACGAGCGACCCTCGAAGCGGTCGATCCCGTTGAGCACGCCCAGCCACGTCTCCTGGACGACGTCCTCGGCCACCGCCTGGCTGGGGACGTACATGCGCGCGACCCGCAGCATCGACGGTGACCAGCGCACGACGAGGTCCATGAACGCCTCCTCGTCGCCGGCCCGGAGACGCTCCACCAAGGCGTGGTCGTCGGCCACGGGCGCACCGTACATGGTCGGCTACTGTGCATTGCGTATGGGCGAACGGCTGATCGGCGTCGACGTCGGCGGCACCAAGGTCTCCGTGGCCGTCCTCGAGGACGGCGAGCTGTCCGAACCCATCCTGCGTCCGACGGAGCTCTCGTCCAGCGAGGCGCTCGTCGACCAGCTCGTCGAGGCCATCGAGGACGCCGGCCCGGCCGCCGCGGTCGGCCTCGGGGTTCCGAGCGTGATCGACTTCGCAACAGGCACCGCGCGCGCCTCCGTCAACATCCCGCTCCAGGGCGTGCCCCTGCGCCAGCAGCTCACCGAGCGCCTCGGGATCCCCACCTTCGTCGACAACGACGCGACGGTCGCCGCCCTGGCCGAAGCCCATGACGACGGCTTCAACCTGCTGGCCGACTCGCTCGTGATGATCACGGTCGGCACGGGCGTTGGCGGCGGGATCGTCATCGGCGGGCGCATCTACCGCGGTGCCACCGGAGCGGCGCCCGAGCTGGGCCACATCATCGTCGGCGCCGACCTCACCGACGGCGCGCCGCCCAGGGCCGAGCGCCAGCCCCACCACGCCTCCCTCGAGTACCTGGCCGCCGGCCGCGCGCTCGATCGCCTCGGCGCCGATCGCGGCATCGGCGACGGGCAGGCGGTGGTGGCCGCCGCGCGCGCCGGCGATCCCGACGCGCTCGATTGCATGCGCATCCTCGGCGAGCGCCTCGGGGTCGGGATCGCCAACGTCGTGAACATCTTCGACCCCGAGCTGGTCGTCATCGGCGGCGGGGTCTCGCTCGCGGGCGACCTCCTGATGGATCCGGCGCGGGAGTCGGCGAGCCGGTTCATCCTGCCCGGGGTGGGTACTCAGACGCGGATCGAGCTGGCGCGTCACGGGCCCAAAGCTGGCGTCCGCGGTGCCGCATTGCTGGCAGGACAGGAGCTTGAGCGGGAAGGACTCCCCCTGCACGCCGATACGAAAGAGAGCTGACACATGGCCACCCAACAGGTCAACGAGCGCCTCGCCGCCCTCACCGCCGCGGGCACCAGCGTCTGGCTGGACCAGATCAAGCGCAGCCTGATCGCCTCGGGCGAGCTCGAGCGCCTGGTCGAGGAGGACTCGCTGCGCGGCGTGACCTCCAACCCCACGATCTTCAACCAGGCCATCCTCGGCTCGGACGACTACGACGAGCAGCTGGCCGAGCTCGCGCGCGCCGGCAAGGACAACCGCGAGATCTACCAGGCGATGGCCATCCAGGACATCCAGGACGCCTGCGACGTCCTGCGCCCCGTGTACGACGCGACCGACGGCGGCGACGGCTTCGTCTCCTTCGAGGTCGATCCCGACCTCGCCTTCGACACGCACCGCACGATGGAGCAGGCCCGCGAGTACTGGGAGCGGGTGGACCGCCCGAACCTGATGATCAAGATCCCGGGCACCAGCGAGGGCGTCCCCGCCATCGAGGAGATGATCTACGAGGGACGCAACATCAACGTCACGCTGCTGTTCGGCGTCGAGGAGTACGCCCAGGTCGCCGAGGCCTACATCCGCGGGCTGGAGCGCCGCCACGCCGAGGGCCAGCCGGTCGACGTCGCGTCGGTGGCGTCGTTCTTCGTCTCGCGCGTGGACACCGAGGTCGACAAGCGCCTCGAGGGCGGCGACCACGAGGAGCTGATGGGCAAGGCGGGGATCGCCAACGCGCGCGCCGCCTACCAGCGCTTCAAGCAGATCTTCCGCGGCGAGCGCTTCACCGCCCTGCGCGAGGCGGGCGCGCGCGTGCAGCGCCCGCTGTGGGCCTCGACCGGGGTCAAGAACCCGAAGTACCGCGACACGATGTACGTCGAGGAGCTGGTCGGCCCCGACACCGTGAACACGATGCCGATGGCCACGCTGCTGGCCGCCGGCGACCACGCCGAGATCCGCGGCGCGACGGCGGACGAGGACCCGACACCGGTCCTCAAGGCGCTGGCCGACGCGGGGATCGACATGGTCGACGTCACCGATCAGCTGCTGCGCGAGGGCGTCGAGAAGTTCGTCGAGCCGATGGAGAAGCTGCTCGAGGGCATCGACGCCAAGCGCGAGGCGATCGTGACCCACCGGCCGGCGTCGATTCAGGCGTGGCTGCCCGACGACGTCGAGCCGCGCATGGCCGCGCGGGTCGAGCAGGCGACGCGCGAGGACGTCGCGCGGCGCATCTGGCGCAAGGACGACACGCTGTGGGGGCCGGCCGGGCAGCCCGAGGTGGCCAACCGCCTGGGCTGGCTGACGATCGTCGACACGATGGTCGAGCAGCTGCCCGACCTGCTGGCCTTCGCCGACGAGGTCCGTGACGCCGGCGTGACCGACGTCGTGCTGCTGGGGATGGGCGGCTCGTCGCTCGCCCCCGAGGTCATCCGCCGCTCCTTCGGCGACCAGCAGGGCCGCCCGCGGCTGCACGTGCTGGACTCCACCGACGCGGGCGCCATCCACGCCGTCGAGAGCGCCATCGAGCTGGAGCACGCGCTCTTCCTGGTCTCGACCAAGTCGGGCGGCACGATCGAGACGCTCTCGCTGTTCAAGCACTTCTGGTCGCTTCGCAGCGACGGGCAGGCCTTCGTGGCCATCACCGACCCGGGCTCGGGCCTCGAGGAGCTGGCCCGCGAGCACGGCTTCCGGCGCACGTTCCTCAACGACCCCGACATCGGCGGGCGCTACAGCGCCCTGTCGTACTTCGGGCTCGTGCCCGCCGCGCTCATGGGCGCCGACGTCGCGGGGATCCTGCACACCGCGGGCATCGCCGAGCAGAACTGCCAGAGCTTCGAGTCGGGCGACATCTCCAGCGGGCTGTGGCTCGGCCTCGCGTGGGGCGAGCTCGCGCTGGCCGGCCACGACAAGCTGACCTACGTGATCGACCCCCCGCTCGAGTCCTTCGGGCTGTGGGTCGAGCAGCTCATCGCCGAGTCCACCGGCAAGCACGGCAAGGGCATCGTCCCCGTCGTGGACGAGCCGCTGGGTGCGCCGGAGGCCTACGGGAACGACCGCACCTTCCTGCACCTGCGCCACGCCGAGGAGCCGAACGAGGAGGTCGACGCCAAGGTGGCGGCGCTGCGCGAGGCCGGCCACCCCGTCATCGTGCGCGAGATCGACGGCCCGGCCGACCTCGGCCGGATCTTCTACTTCGCCGAGTTCGCGATCGCCACCGCCGGCTGGGTCCTGGGCATCAACCCGTTCGACCAGCCCAACGTCCAGGAGGCCAAGGACGCCACCGCGCGCGTGCTGCGCGAAGGCACGCCCGACCAGCCCGACGCCACGGACGACGACCTGCGGGCGCTCCTGGCCGCGCTCGGGGCGCCGCACTACTTCGCGGTGATGGGCTACGTCCGGCCCTCCGACGAGCTCGACGCCGCCGTGACCGAGCTGCGCGCCACCGTCCGCGACGCCACGCAGTCGGCCACGACCTTCGGCTACGGGCCGCGCTTCCTGCACTCCACGGGGCAGCTGCACAAGGGCGGCCCACCGACCGGCCGCTTCCTCCAGCTCATCCACGACTCCGAGCCCGACGTCGAGATCCCCGGCGAGAGCTACGGGTTCACGCGCCTGAAGCACGCGCAGGCGATCGGCGACCTCGAGACGCTGCGCGCGCACGACCTGCCCGCGCAGCGGGTGACGCTGGAGGGCGACGATCCGGCCGCCTCGCTGCGAGCGTTCACCGCGCGCCTGAGGGAGCTGCTGTGACCGCTGTCGCCGCGACCGCCGAGAACCCGCTGATCGAAGGGCTCGAGCGCCTGCCGATCCATCCGACGACGCTCGTCATCTTCGGCGCGACCGGCGACCTGGCCCACCGCAAGCTGCTGCCGGCGCTCTACAACCTCGCCCACGAAGGCGCGCTGCCCGAGCGCTTCCACCTCGTCGGCGTGGCGCGCTCGGACCACGCCCACGAGGACTTCAAGGCGATCGCACGCGAGGCCATCGGCCAGTTCTCGCGCCGCGAGCCTGACCCGGCGGTACTCGACAAGCTGCTGGAGGACGTGCGCTACGTGCCCGGCACGTTCGACGATCCCTCGGTCTACGAGACGCTCGCGGGCACGCTCGACGAGTTCGACACAGCCGCCGGGATGCGAATGAACCGCTGCTTCTACCTGTCGACGGCGCCCGCCTTCTTCCCCGTCATCGTCCGCCACCTCGGCCAGCGCAAGCTCTGCCACGAGGACGGCGCCGACGTCCGGGTGGTGATCGAGAAGCCCTTCGGGACGACGCTGGCCGAGGCCGAGCAGCTCAACCGCGAGGTGCTGTCGGTCCTCGACGAGCACCAGGTCTTCCGCATCGACCACTACCTGGGCAAGGAGACCGTCCAGAACATGATGGCGTTCCGGTTCGCCAACGGGCTCTTCGAGCCCGTGTGGAACCGCAACTTCATCGACCACGTCCAGATCACCGCCGCCGAGGACATCGGCATCGGCTCGCGTGCCGGGTACTACGACTCGGCCGGCGCGCTGCGCGACCTCATCCAGAACCACATGCTCCAGCTCCTGTGCCACGTGGCCATGGAGCCGCCGGTCAACTTCACGGCCGACGAGGTGCGCAACGAGAAGGTCAAGGTCCTGCACGCCATCCACGCGCCGACCCCGGACGACATCCCTTACATGGCCGTGCGCGGGCAGTACGCGGAGGGGGAGTCGGGCGGCGAGCACGTCGTCGGCTACCTCCAGGAGGAGGGCGTCCCCCACGACTCCAACACCGAGACCTACGCGGCCCTGCGCCTGGAGGTCGACAACTGGCGCTGGGCCGGCGTCCCCTTCTACCTGCGCACCGGCAAGCGCCTGGCGCGCAAGGTCACCGAGGTCGCCGTCACCCTCAAGCCGGTGCCGCACCTCGCCTTCAAGCAGGAGGGCTCGCTCGGCGTGCGGCCCAACCAGCTCATCCTCACCATGCAGCCCAACGAGGGCGTCTCGCTCTCGCTGGGCGCGAAGATCCCGGGCACGCGGATGCGCATCCGCCCGGTCTACATGGAGTTCCTCTACGGCACGTCGTTCCTGTCGCAGTCGCCGGAGGCCTACGAGCGGCTGATCACCGACGCCATGCGCGGCGACGCCACGCTCTTCACGCGCAACGACGAGGTTGAGGCGCAATGGCGCATCTGCGACCCCATCGTGCGGGCGTGGGAAGCGGCGCCCGGCCCCCTGCCCCAGTACGAAGCGGGCTCCCAGGGGCCGGCCGAGGCGGCGTCGCTCATGCTCGACGGCGACGAGTGGCGGATGATCTGATGCCCGCCGTCTCCGACAGCCGCTGGTCGGCCCAGGGGACCACGCCGGGCGAGATCGAGGCGGCGATGCGCGACATGCTCAAGGAGCGCCACGCCGAGAACGAGTCGTTCGCGCCCGCGCGGGTGCTCAACATGGTTTGCGTCGTCGACAAGGCGTGGAGCGGCGAGATCGCCAATCGCCTGCGCCAGGTCGGGCGCTACCACGCATCGCGCACCGTCGTGCTGGCCGTCGAGCCGGAGCGCGAGCGCCTCGACGCGGTGGCCACGATCGCCAGCGACGTCCATCCGAAGGCCGGCGAGTTCGCGCTCCTGCGCGAGACGGTCATCGTCGACGTGGGCGAGAAGCACCTGCCCGCGCTGGACACGATCGTGGATCCGCTCGTGGTGACCGACCTGCCGACCGTGCTGTGGTCGCCCCACGGGCACCCCGAGGCGGTCGACGTGCTGCTGGGCCTGGCTCAGGTCGTCCTGCTGGACTCGGTCGACGAGCCCGACCTGCACGAGGCGCTGGACCGCGCGCTGGAGCTCTCGCGCAAGGCCTACGTCGTCGACCTCGCCTGGCTGCGCTCGACGCCGTGGCGCGAGCGCGTGGCGGCCACCTTCGACCCCGAGCACCTGCGCCCCGACCTGCGCACGATCAGCGCGGTGACGGTCCGCCACCACCCCGACTCGACCGCCGCCGCCGTCCTGCTCATCGGATGGCTCGCCTCGCGCCTGGACTGGCAGCCGTCCAAGCTCATCCCGCGCAACGGGGGTCTCGCCGGCAAGGCCCACGCCCGCCGCCAGGACGTCGACCTGCGCCTCGAGCCCGACCCACAACTGAGCGTCCGCGGCCTGGCCGGTCTGACCCTCGAGACCGCCTCGGGCCGCTACCTCGCCCTCGACCGCGGCCCCGGCGGCCTGCGCGCGCACTACCGCAACCGCAAGGGCGACGAGCGCGAATGGACCGTCCTCGGCGCCTCCCGCGGCGAGCCCGGCATCCTCGGCGAGGGCATCCGCCAGGCGCTGCTGCGCGACCCCACCTACACGCCGTCGCTCGAGGCCGCCAACGTGCTCGTGCCGTAGGCGGTCAGGGCGCGCGTGCTGCAGGCGCGGTGGTCAGGCGGGGCCCGATCACTCGGCCCCCGGACACTTCGTCGATCGTCAGGTGACCGAGCGCCCGGCCCCGCCTGGTCGCAACGCACCCGGTGCACGCGACGCGCTGCCTGCCGAGCCCGCCACCGCAGCCCGGCACCCTCAGCGCGTGCGGCGCCCGTCAAGAAGCTCACTGGGCGGCGACAGCGATGCCCCCGCCTCCCGGTCGATGGCCGCAGATGCTCGGCCATCGACGCCCCCAGCTGGCGTTACGCGAACAGGCGAAACCCGGCCGGCTCCACCGTTCATTGCTCCTTGCGTCACCTGGGTGCTGGGATTCGACGGCCCACCGAGCAAGGCGCGCAGCGCCCGCATCACGCGAGTCCGCGGCGGCGAAGATGCCGCCGGCGTCCGGTCGCCTTGGCTGATGGCCCGCGCCCAGTCGGAACAGGATCGAACGAGCGCGGGCGGCTTCGCTCCCACAACATCTCCCAACGAGCGCGCTCTGCGGCCGCGAGCTCGGGTGTCGCCAGCAGCCAGCCACGCTCGTCGCCGAGCGCTCGCTTCGCATCGCCGCGGTGGGCGAGCAGCGGGAAGTTCGTCACGGCCCCAAGCCTGCTGTCACTAACGAGCCCGTTGACCTTGAGCGCGCCGAGGTAGGCGACCTCGAGCGTCTTGGGGAAATCGTGATGCAGGCGCTGAAGTCGCTCGTGAGCGCGGTCGTCGACGCCGGCGCCGGGGTCGCGTCCCACGCCGTAACCGAGGCGCACGTGCACCCCCTTTCCGAGCACGCGCCTCAGCGCGCGCGCCATATCCTCATCGATCACCGCCGCGGTGATCCGTGGAGACACGATCGTGACGTGCTCCTTCGCGCTGCGCAGCACGACGTCGACCAGCGGTGGGTGCTCGTAACACTCGATCATACGCACGGGCAGCCCGCGCAAGCGGCGGCGCGCCCCGGCGAGCGCGGCGGCCGAATCCTCGTCGTCTGCGCCAGCGGCCTGCACGGCCTCGAGCCGCGCTCGGATTTGCTCGCGCGCGTCCTGCTCGGCCGACGCATCGTAGAGCGGGCGCGCCGCTTCCGGCAAGAGCGCCGGGTGCCGGGTGCGACTCCGAACGCCGCGGGCGATCCCTATGCGCTCCAGCAGACGGCCCTGTGCGAAGCGCTGCTCGTGGTCGACGCTGAGCTCGCCATCGACCGCGAAGGCCACGCGGAGCTCGTTGCCCTGCAGCGCTCGGAACAGCAGCGCCGTCGCTTCTTGAAATACGCGCTCGCGGCGGACCACTTCCTTGATGGCCAGCAGGTCGATCTCCTGGTCGCGCCGGCTGCCGAAGGTCCGGATGAGCCGCTCCACCTCAGCGCGGTGGTCGTGGAGCTCTAGCTCGTCGGGTCGGGAGCTCGGATGCGGCGGGATTTCGCGCACCCCCACGTCCGCGAGCTGGCTCGGCTCGAGCGGCTGGGCCAGCAGCGTCGGCCGCCGCAGGAGGCCGTCGAACTCGAACGTGATCATCCGGTCTTGGGCGCGCTCTTGCGCGGCCGCCTCCTCCGCCGCGACGCCCTTCTCCGTGACGGCCACCTGCTCGTCGCCCACTGATATGAGCCAGTCCTCGGCCAGCATCGCGCCTACGGCGCCGTCGAGCACGACGTCGTCGAGACCCAGCAAGACCATCATGTCCTCGCGGCGGTCGACGCCGACCCGGACGGCGCGCAGGACGAACTGATCGATCGGCGAGATTGGCGGCCGCGTCAACAGCTCGCAGCGGGTGCGCAGCCGCCAGTAGGGCAGCCCAACGTCCGTGTAGGCGACGAGCTCGAAATCCGGCCGCCACGCGAACCGGGCCGCAACGTCGGCAGCGCTCACCGATCCCTTGCCTCCTCGATGCAGCACTCGGTGGGCCACGCTTCGATGTGGTCGATCACCCGGCGCATCGCCTGGGCGCGCGGGGCCTCACGCGCGAACAAGTGGTCGCCAACTATCACGATGACGTCGCGAGCGCGCGATAGAGCGACATTCAGCCGTGGCTTCTCCCGCAGGAAGCCCACGTCGCCACTTACGTTCGAGCGGGTCATTGAGTAGAGCACTACGTCGGCCTGGCGGCCCTGGTACGCGTCGACGGTCTGTAGCTCGACATCCAGCGCTGCCCATCCAGGGATCTCCGCCTCCAAACGCCGCTCCAACACGTCGCGCTGCGCGCCGTAGCCGGCGAGCACGGCCACCTTCACGCGCGTCTTGCCGGCCGCGGCAAGAGCGTTGGCCTCGCCGAGGAAGGACCGGATCACGCGCGCCTCAAGGTCGTTCGCGAAGCTCTGCCCGTAGCGGCGATCGCTGCGATCCGGCAGATGGGATGTCGTCAGCCAGCTCACCGGCCGCGGCGCGATCGTGTCGAAGATAGTCATCGGATCGCGCGGCTCGGACGTCAGCGCCCCGTCGTAGAAGCAGTCGCTGACCAGCCGCCCGATCGCCGGGTTCATCCGGTGCTGGTGCGTCAGCGGCACGACGTTGTCCACCGGAAGCTCGCTCGCCAGTCGCGCAAACAGCGGCGTGGTCACATCCTCGCGCTGGAGGCCGTGCTGCTCGAGCAGCGCCGGCCGGGTAACTGCCTCGTCAACGTAGGGCGGCAGCTGCTTCTCATCGCCGACCAACACGATCGACTTGGAGAGCGCCATAGGAATGAGCAGCTCGGTCGCGGTGGCCCGAGACGCCTCGTCGACGATGCACAGGTCGAAAGGCACGCCATGGGCACCACGGATGCCCCCGAGCCCGACGCACGTCGCCGCCACAACCTGCGAGCGCAGCAGGGCGGCCGCCTGAAAGGCCGGGCCCATGCCGAACCGGGCGTGCCAGTCGGCGAGCAGCCCGATGAGCTGCTCACAGCGCCGAGCCGCGTCGTGATCGCCCGGAAGCAGGTCGGCCGCTCGGCGCCGGACGTCGTCGGACGAGAGCTCTCGGAGCCGGGTGCCAAAAGGGACCAACTCGAGCTCGACGAGCCGCGCGAGCTCGTCGCGCGCCCCGGCCTCCGCCGACGTGATCGCCTCGCGGACCTCCTCGATCTCGGCGGCGCGGTCGCGCAGCAGTGTAGGCGCGGTCGCCGTCGGCGCAGCTCTGCGTGCGGCCGCGCGAAGCTCCTCGACGTGCTGCTCGGCCTCGGCCAGCCGCACGCGCAGAGATCCGGCGCGATCGAGGTGCGCCCCGAGCTCGCGCAGCCGCATCGCGCCCTCGACATCGCTGACGACCACGCCCGCCTGGCCAGCCCAACGTCGCAGCCAGGCGTTGCCGAGCTGGACGACTTCGCGCTTCCAGTCCTCCAGATTGCGCTCGAGCAGCATGCCGCCGACCTCCGGGTCGACGCGATCATCGTCTGTACGCGCAACACGCAGGAGGCGCATCGACGGGTCGCGCCGGTGCAACTCCACCAAGGCGTTGTCCAAGGCCGAGTGACCTTGCGAAGACAGCAGAACCCGGGTGTCGGGATTGCGCCTCAGTGCCTGCAGCACCAGCTCGGCGATGAATGTCGTCTTCCCGGTGCCCGGGGGCCCCTGGACCAGCATCAGGTCGTCAGAGCCTAGGGCCGACTCAACGGCGCGCTGCTTCGGCTCGTCTAGCCCGACCATGAACGTCAGACCGAGGATCGGCCTGGGCACGGCCACGGAGCCAGGCTCGGTGACCAACCGGGCGAGATCGGCGCGCCGTGCGCGGCCGTACTGCACCGCGTCGAGGCTGCGCTGCTGCCGCTCGATCGCGGCGGTCGCGGCGTGAGTGTCGACGCGCAACTGGCCAGTCGGCAGGACATCACGCGGGTCCCCGGAAACCGCTCGCAGCACCACGGCATTGCTGCGGTCGACACTCACCACGTCGCCGACGAAGCCGCGGTCGCCGTCGGCAGGTGCGGCGCGCCTTTGGCCGAGCAACTCGGAGCCCACCCGACGCGACACGGCGAAGGCGACCCCGCCGCGGTGCGTAACTCGGGCGTCGCGGTAGGGCAGTGGATCCTCGCGTGCGATCTCCAGCGAGCGAAGCAGGCCGAGCAGCGTGCGCCAGACCGTCAGCGGGCGCGCAGTGCGTTGCCGGCGCTCGTCCGCGCGGCGCTGGGCGTCGTGCGCGGCCACCTCGCGGCGCAAGTAGCCGACAGCATCCTGCGCAGCGGCGTGATCGGCTACAGGACGAACGGAGAACCGGACCGGTCCCGGCCAGCCCCGTAGGCGATCGCGCTCCAATGCGGAGTCCGGCACGACCGCTGCGTTGATGACCGCAAAGCGCTCCGCGTCGTCGTCGACCGCCACATGCAGCGAGAGCTCTGTCCCAACGACGATGTATTGATCGGGGTCTCCCGCGTAGGGCAGCACCGCGCACTCATCTCCGAGATCGTCTGTGACGAGATCGTCGACCTCAGCCGAATACAGGTCGCGCTCGAGTTCCAGCGCCTCCCTGGAGCGTCGCGTCAGTCGGAGGTGGACGACGGGCGCGTCGCCACGGCGGCGCGTCGCCTCGGCCTGGGCGTCGGCCGCGTGCGCCGTTTCGACCTCAGTCAGCAGGACGCCAGCCGTCGCCGGTCGGTCGGCCGGCTCCACGGCAAGGCAACGACCGATGATCGACACCATCCTCGCCGGGAGCCGCTCACGCGCGGCCACGAGCGCATCGCAGAGGACGCGGTCGTCCGATCGATCATCACCGGGATGCGGGTCCGCGCCGCTGACTGCGAAGACGGTGAGCGCGGCCCAAGCGTGCACGTCGCGCGTGGCCATGTACTTCGCGGGCGTGTCGGGCTCCGGGGGCGTGAACGGCCTCGACTCCCCTCCGGGCGGCTCCTCCGGCGCCAGCCGCCGCTCAAGCTTCGCGATCCCGAAGTCAATGATGATCGGCCGGTCGTCGCCGTCGAGCAGAATGTTTGCGGGCTTGAGATCCCGGTGGATGACGTCCTGGCGATGGATGAGCTCAAGCGCGCGAAGGATCGGCCCGCCGTAGTCCTCCCACCAGCGCTCCCATGTGAGCGCTCCGCGCTCGCGGAGACGATCATGCAGGCGCTTTCGGTACCAGGGGAAGACAAGGTAGCGCTGCCCTGTCGCCTCGTCGCGGCCGACTTCCAGGAGACGCACGATGTTCGGGTGGGCCAGCCGCGCGATGGCCTCCTGCTCGTTCTCGAACGCCGCTCGCCGCCAGCGGTCGTTCGTGGCCGCTGGCAGGAGCTTCAGCGCGACCTGGCCGAACTCGCCGGCAAGGTCGAACGCTGGGACGACCGACGCCATCCCGCCTTCCACCCGCTCACCGACGACCACCCAGCGCGTGCCGATGATCTGGCGGTTTTCAGCGGGTGACTGGTCAGGCTGCCTCATCGGTCGGCGATCCTACGCATCCTCTGTAGCGCATGAGAGGGGTTGGTCAGCCGGGCTACACCGCGGGCCTCGAGGCCTTCCGCTGTAACGGCCGATACCGAGCTCGCCGGCGCAAGCGGTCACTCAAGGCGGCCGTCTAAGCCGCTCCCGCCGCCGTGATCAAATCGGCGGCTCAGAGAACTCGCCGATGGCGAAGACGGGAGGCTCCCCGAAACTTGCGGCACCCAGACATTGACTGCTCGTTTCGCGCGTGACGGCGCAGCGCGTGAGCGGAGCGCCATCGGAAGCGCCGGCAAGCTAATCGCGGCCGGCACGGGCATGAGTCACTATGCGGTTAGACGTAGAGTCGCCACGCGAGAGGTCTGTTTTGGGGCAGACCTGTTGTGCGGGCGAGCATCCGGTCGATCGCGCGCGTTGGCAGATGACGAAGCGTTAGCACACGTGACCGTAACACGGTGCTCAAGCCACGGCCGTTGCCCGGGCGGTTGAGCGTAGGACAGGCCTCCGTTCTGTGTTCAGTATCCGGCACTACCGCGGAGGTGAACCATGCGGCGACGCGGTGAGCCTGCGGACGGCGGCTGACGTCGCCCCGCACGCGCCGTTGTGAAGTTTGGCAGACTTGGCCGTGACGCAGCAGCGTCGTTGAGCCACCGCTAAGGGTCAGCAGAGCGTTCGTGTAGAGCCCGCAGCGCCTGCACATACCTAGTCGATCGAGTCAAGAGCCATTCCTGGCGGAACAGCCACGCCTCGACTGGGTGCCGAGCGTCTGCGGGCCACGGGTGCAGCGCCTCGGACGCGAAGGTCTCCTCGGTACCGTCGCGCTCCATGACGAGATGAGCGTACTCGCGGGCCGCGATAACGTCGTGGGCCAGGAAGAAGCGAAGCCGTTGACGCTTCAAGACGCGTTCAGCGGGATCGGTGTAGAGCAGGTCGTACAGCGCACTGGCATCGCGCCCTTCTGGCGGAAAGCGTTCGAGCTGGATGACGCGCGATTCGCCGGCGAGGATCGCTTCTGGGCTGGCCGCCGTCAGCGGTACCCCCGGACCCTCCGCTTGGCGCGGCTCAAAGGTCACGCGCACGGCATGCACGGATGCGACATTGCGAACTCTCAAAAACACCGTGGTTTTAGTGACTTGAGCAAGTTCGACGCTGAGGGCGACAATCGGCAGACGGTCCTCGATCGCTCGGTCCGCGTCGAGTGCCTCAATCAACTGAACTGCGAGTTCGGCGATCGGTTGCGATGTGGTGCCGGCAAGACGATCTGCCAGCATTGGGGCGTGACGCGCCACGTCGGCATGGCTGACGTTGTGCCAGACGGGTAGCAGGCGGTGGTGACCACTGGCCGCCTCAAGGGCGGTCAGTCCGTTGAGCTCCTCTTGCGTCCAATGCTTTTTGAAGAAATTCGGGCTTATAATGACGATGCCGCGTCGCGAGCTCGCCAACCCCTGCTCGATCCGTGCTCGCAGCGAGTCACCGATCTTCAGCTCGTACTCGTCGTACCAGACGCGGAGCCCGCGGCCGCGTAGTTCTGCAGCAAGCGGCCGGACGATGGCGTCCTTATCTTGGGATGCGTGCGAAATAAAGACGTCCCAGCTCGACTCCGCAGGGTTGATCTGCGCCTTCGTCGTGCTGGGAACGCGCCCGGCGTCGGGGAGGGCGGCACCGAATCGGACGAGCGCGTTGCGCCACAGCTTGCCGGCCGCGCCCTCGCCATCGACGACAATGCGGCGGCGACCGCCAACGATCTCGTAAACACGCGCATCGTCCTCTTCGCGCAGGCGCGTTCCGTCCTTGGGGATGACCGGGAGATGATCCAGGGCCCCGGGCCATAGGTTCCACACGCGGGCAGAGTCGTAAACCCGCTGCAGGGTCCATGGGTCCGGGATGTGGAACTTGGCGCCGCCATAGATCACGTAGATGGGCGCTGGCTCCTCCCGCAACAGGGCGCCATCCGCAGGCACATTGCCTATGGCATCGATGACGCGTTGCTCGACCGGTCGCACTTGGGTGGCCGGCAGCAGCCACTCGACAGTCTTCCGATCCGGAACCTCGAACTTCGCGCCCTCACAGATGAACCAAAACCGTCCGGCCGGGTCAGCGAGAGCGGTTCCATCCGATATCTGCGCAGAAGCAAAACCGTCGGACACCGCGCCATCATCCCGCGGGCGCCGCTGTCGCGCGGCGAGCCATCGGCCCGATCACCACACCGGCCCTGCTGGGCGACCTGCTGCCTTCGCGTGATAGCGGAATTGCTCGCGTGCGATCACACATTCGCTGTGCGTTGGCGCCCGTGGTCGCACCGCCACAGCGCGAGCCAAGTTCCGCTCGCCCCGACGCTTGCGCAGACCGGATTCGTCCACCTGCCAGCCGCCTTCAGGCGGACAGGGCCGCATCCAGCGATGACCGGTGGAGCCGGCCGGGTTTCGCCTGTTCGCCCAACGCGAGCTGGGGGCGTCGATGGCCGAGCATCTGCGGCCATCGACCGGGGAGGTGGGGCATCGCTGCCGGCGGGCACTGTGCTTCTTGACGGGCACCGAGGCCGATGAGGGTGCCGAGGACCGGCGGCAAGCTCGGGAGGCAACGCGTTGGCACAACCGGAGCGTTGGACCAGGCGGGGCCGGGCGCTCGGTCACCGGACGATCGACGAAGTGTCCGGGGGCCGAGTGACCCGGCCGCGCCTGACCACGGGCTTGGCGAGCCGGACCCTCAGAGCGTGAGGAGCTCGGCGACGGTCGTGGTCTCGATGCCGTCGACGCCGACGTCGAGGACATCGTCGCCGGCGAGGCGCCTGACGACCGCGTAGCCGTCAGGTCCGGGCTCGGTGTGGTCGAGGACGATGTTGGCGGGCAGGTCGACGAGCCAGTAGCGGGGCACCCCGCCCCGCGCATATGCGAACGCCTTACGGTGATCGATCGCGTGAGTGGTCAAGGAGACCTCGACGGCGAGCAATGCGGTCGTCGGCCACCTAGTTGGATCGGGGCCATGCTCGACCAGGGCGACGTCAGGCTCCGGAACCCAGCCCTCCGCGAGGGACAACGCCGATCGGATTCGCACCAGCTCGATGCGCGAAGCAAACAAGCGCATCAGCCGCTGGATCACGCGGACGTGCGGCTCGCGTGGTGGCGCCACGTCGATCGGCAGGCCATCGAGGAGCTCGACACGCAGGTCCTCGAACACTCCGCTGTTGGCCATGCGCTCGAACTCAGCGTTCGTGAACCGGTGCACGTGCGCATCAATCGCCATGGCTGGTGACCGTACCGTGGGCCGACGAAGGCGTGGCGTCTTGCCGGAGCGCGCGCCACACCCGCTCCGGCGTCATCGGCAGCTCGCGCAGGCGCACGCCGACCGCGGCGGCGATCGCGTTGGCGACCGCGGCGGCGACGGCGATGACGGGTGGCTCGCCGACGCCCTTGGCGCCGAAGGGGCCGTCGGGGGCCGGGACCTCGACGATCTCGACGTCGATGGGCGGGACGCCGTCGATCGTGGGCATCGCGTATTCGACGAACGAGGCCGTGCGGAGCTGGCCTTCGTCGTCGTAGGCCAGCTGCTCGAGCAGCGCCCAGCCGAAGCCCTGCGTGGCGCCGCCGAGCATCTGGCCGGCGACGAGCGCGGGGTTGAGGGCGCGGCCGACGTCCTGGGCGACGACGTGGCGCAGGAGCGTGACCTCGCCCGTCTCGCGGTCGACGCGCACGTGCGAGAGATGCGCCGCGGTGCCGGGCGCGCGGCTCGTCTGCGCCACGCCCGCGTAGCCCTCGACCGGCGCGTACGGGCTTCCGAAGTCCAGGACCTTGCGGGCCAGGTCGGCGATCGACTGGGCGCGGTCGGGCGACCCGACGGGACGCACCGCGCCGTCGACGACCTCGAGGTCCTCGGGGGCGATCTCGAGCTCGGTGGCCGCCACCTCGAGCAGCCGCTCGCGCGCCTGCTCGGCGGCGCGCTGCACCGCGCGGCCCATCGTGTAGGTGATCTTGCTGCCGCCGCTGATGCCCGCGTAGGCGGTCTGCGCGGTGTCCCCCGCGACCACACGCACGGCGTCGAGCGGCAGGCCGAACGCCTCGGCCGCGATCGTCTGGAAGGTCGTCTCGGTGCCGCTCATGTCGACCGCGCCGGTCACGATCGTCAGCCCACCGTCGGCGTCGAGTCGGCAGCTCGCCGCCGCCGGCTCCAGGCCACCCGGCCACCAGCCGAGAGCCACGCCGACACCCTCGCCCTCCGGCAGCCCGGCGCGGTCGCGCCACAGGGGGCGGTCGGCCAGGCGCTCGAGGCACGCCGCCGCGCCGAAGGCCGGGACGGGCTGCCCGTCGGGGCCGTCGTCGCCCTCGTGCAGGACGTTGGCCAGGCGCAGCTCGATCGGATCGCGTCCGAGCTGCGCGGCGATCTCGTCGACCAGCGTCTCGATCGCGAACGCCGCCGCCGGCGCGGTCGGCGCCCGGTAGGCCCCGAAGCCGACGCGGTTGGTGAGCACGCCGTAGGAGCGGATGTCGCGCGCGTCCCAGCGATAGGGCCCGGAGGTCAGCATGGCGGCGAGCCCCTCGAGGCCGAACTCGTCGTTGCTCCCACGATCGAGGACGACGCGACCGCGGACCGCGGTGAGGCGGCCGTCGGCCGTGGCCCCGGCCTCGAGCTCGATGAGCTGACCCGGCGCGGGGTTGGTGGCGGCGAAGTCCTCGATGCGCGTGAGCGCCAGACGCACCGGCCGGCGCAAGCAGAGCGTGGCCGCCGCCGCGAGCGGGTCGACGATCATGAGCTTGCCGCCGAAGGCGCCGCCCAGGGGCGCCGGCCGCACCCGCACTCGATCGTGGGCGAGCCCGAAGAGGTCGGCGAGCTGCTGGCGCGTGGAGAACGCGCCCTGCGTGCTCGTGCTGACCACGAGCTCGCCTTCGGGCTCGAGCCACGCGGTGGCCGCCTGCGGCTCGAGGTAGCCCTGGTGGATCCAGCTCGTCGAGAAGCGCCCCGCGGCCCTCACGGCGGCGGCGCCCAGCGCGGCGTCCGCGTCCCCCGCCCTCATCCGCTGGCTCCCGGCCACGTTCTCCGAGAGCTCCTCGTCGTCGGCCGCTTCGTCGCCGCCGCCGGCCTCCGCGTGGGCGGCGCCCACGTCGGCGCCATCGCCCTGCGCGGCGTCGACGCGGGCGCTCGGAGCGCCCGGCGCCATCGCGCCTTCGAGGTCGAGCGCCGCCGGCAGCGGCTCGACCTCGACCACGACCTCGTCGACGCCATCCGCCGCGGCGGCCTCGGTCTCGGCCACGACCATCGCCACGGGCTGGCCGGAGAAGACGATCTCGGAGCGCGCCAGCGGCTGCCCGGCGCGGCCCGCGGCGCCATCCACGATCGGCAGGTCGTCCGCCGTGAGGACCGCCACGACGCCGGGCACGCGCAGCGCAGCCTCGACGTCGATGCCGGCGAGCCGCCCGTGGGCCTCGGCGGCGAGCACGAGCCGCGCGTGGAGCAGGCCGTGGACCGGCAGATCGGCGGCGTAGCGCGTGGCGCCGCGGACCTTCGGCTCGCCGTCGATGCGCCGGCGTGAGATCCCGACCGCGCTGCTCGTCGTCGTAGCCATAAGGACAAGCTAGCGTTCGCGCACCATGCGCCATGTCGTCGGCGACGTCCCGCTGGGCGGGAGCCCCTTCCCACCGATCGCGGACTATGCGTTCCTGTCGGACTGCGAGTCATGCGCGCTCGTCGCGCCGAGCGGCAACGTGGAGTGGATGTGCCTGCCGCGCTTCGATTCGCCCTCAGTCTTCGGAGCGATGCTCGACCGCGACGCCGGCTCGTTCAGGCTCTCGCCGATGGACACATCGGTGCCGGCCGGCCGGCGCTACGTGCCGGGCACGATGGTCATGGAGACCACCTGGGGGACGCGAACGGGCTGGATCATCGTGCGCGACGTCCTGCTCGTCGGGCCGTGGCACCACGACGAGGAGCGCTCGCTCACCCATCGCCGCTCGCCCACCGACAACGACGCCGACCATGTCCTGCTGCGCACGCTGCGCTGCGTCAACGGCCACGTCGAGATGCACATGGAGTGCGAGCCCCGCCTGGACTACGGGCGCAGGGGCGTCGAGTGGGAGTACGCCGGCCCTGGATACCGCAAGGCGGTCGGGCGCGCCGAGGGCGAAGACCTCGAGCTGTACCTGAGCACCGACCTGCGCATCGGCTTCGAGGGCGGGCGCGCGCGGGCGCGCACCACGCTGCGCGACGGCGACACCGCCTTCGTCGCCCTCTCGTGGACCGCCGATCGCGCCCCCGAGACCTACGACGACGCCTACCATCGCCTCGTCCAGACCGCCGACTACTGGCACGAGTGGCTCAGCCACGGCGAGTTCCCCGATCACCCGTGGCGCACGTTCCTGCAGCGCAGCGCGCTGACGCTCAAGGGCCTGACCTACGCGCCCACCGGAGCGATGGTGGCCGCGGCCACCACCTCGCTCCCCGAGACGCCTGGTGGCGAGCGCAACTGGGACTACCGCTACGCCTGGATCCGCGACTCGACCTTCATGCTCTGGGGCCTCTACACGCTCGGCTTCGACGAAGAGGCCAACGACTTCTTCTACTTCATCCGCGACGTCGCATCGAAGAACACCGACGACCAGCTGCAGATCATGTACGGCATCGGTGGCGAGGAGACGCTGACCGAGGAGATGCTGCTGCACCTCGACGGCTACGAGCACGCGCAGCCCGTGCGGGTCGGCAACGGCGCGTTCGCCCAGAAGCAGCACGACGTCTGGGGCGCGCTCCTGGACTCGATCTACCTGCACACCAAGTCGCGCGACGGGCTGGCCGAGTCGACGTGGGAGATCCTGTGCAAGCAGGTCGACGCGGCGATCGACGCCTGGCGCGAGCCCGATCGCGGCATCTGGGAGGTGCGCGGCGAGCCGCAGCACTTCACCTCCTCGAAGGTCATGTGCTGGGTGGCCTGCGATCGCGGCGCCCGCCTGGCCCGCCTGCGCGAGGACTGGGAGCGAGCCGAGCGCTGGCAGCAGGCGGCCGACGCCATCCACGCCGACGTCTGCGAGCACGCCGTCGACGCGCGCGGCGTCTTCTGCCAGCACTACGACACCGCCGCACTCGACGCCTCGTGCCTGCTCATCCCGCTCGTGCGCTTCCTCCCGCCCGACGACGCGCGGATGGTGGCCACCATCAACGCCATAGCCGACGAGCTCACCCTCGACGGGCTCGTGCAGCGCTACAAGGTGGACGAGACCGACGACGGCCTGGCGGGCGAGGAGGGCACCTTCGCCATCTGCTCGTTCTGGCTCGTCAGCGCCCTGGCCGAGATCGGCGAGCACGATCGCGCCCGCGCGCTGTGCGAGAAGATGCTGGGCTACGCCTCGCCGCTGAACCTCTACGCCGAGGAGATCGACTCCCGCTCGGGGCGCCACCTCGGCAACTTCCCGCAGGCCTTCACCCACCTTGCCCTCATCAACGCCGTCATGCACGTGATCCGCGCCGACCACGAGCTGGCCACCCAGCAGCCGCTGCTCGAGTCCCGGCGCACGGAGGTGTCAGCGTCGGAAGGGGAAGGCGCGTGGGCATGACCGACCCGCTCGTCACGCGCTGTGCGAACCCCGCGGAGGCGGCCCGCCGGGCCGCCGAGGTGCTCGCCTTCGCCGTCGACGGCGCCCGCACCGTGCACGGTGAGGCGCACCTGGCGCTGTCGGGCGGCTCGGCCTCCGCGGCCTACGACCTGCTCGGGCCGATGCTCGGAGAGTGGCGCGACGTCCACGTCTGGTACGTCGACGAGCGCGTCGTCCCGCTCGACGACGAGCAGTCCAACCACCGGCTGGCCACCGAGCACCTCGACGCCCCCGACGCGACCTGGCATCCCGTGTCCACCGAGCTCGGCCCCGAGGGGGCGGCCGCGGCCTACTCGGAGGAGCTCGACGGGACCGTCCTCGACGTCGCGCTGACCGGCATGGGCCCCGACGGCCACACCGCCTCGCTCTTCCCGGGCTTCCCGCAGGTGCACGCGACCGGCGTCTGCGTGGCGGTGCGCGGCGCGCCCAAGCCACCGCCGGATCGCGTCAGCCTCACCCTGCCGAAGCTCAACGAGTCGCAGCGGCTCGTGCTGCTCGTGACGGGCGCGGACAAGGCGCCGATGCTGGCGCGCGTGCTCGCCGGTCCGGACCCGGAGGTGCCGGCCTCGCTCTACGACCGCGCGCACCTCGAGATCATCGCCGACCCCGCCGCCCTCGATGGCTGACGAGATCTGGCTGCTGCGCCACGCCGAGACGGAGTGGTCGCGGAGCGGCCAGCACACCGGGCGTACCGACATCCCGCTCACCGACGAGGGTCGTGCTGTGGCGCGCGTCCTGCGCGAGCGCCTGGCCGGCCACCGGTTCGCCGCCGTGTTCTCCTCGCCGCTCTCGCGTGCCCGGGAGACAGCCGAGCTCGCCGGCCTCGAGGTCACCGGCTTCCGCGACGAGCTGCTGGAGTGGGACTACGGCGACTACGAGGGCCGCAGGACGCCCGAGATCCGCGCGACCCGCCCGAGCTGGTACCTGTGGCGCGACGGCGTCCCCAACGGCGAGTCGCCCGACGAGGTCGCCGCGCGCTGTGACCGCCTCATCGCCGAGCTGCAGAGGATCGAGGGCAACGTGCTGCTCGTCGGCCACGGGCACACCCTGCGCGCCCTCGCGGCGCGCTGGCTCGAGCAGCCGGTCGCCCTCGGCGGGAGGCTCGTGCTCGAGACGGGCGCGATCTCGAAGCTGGGTTACGAGCGCGATGTGCGGGCGCTCCTGGCGTGGAACGCGTAAGCGGGCGCGTTGGGGAGGCGGCGCGGCCGCAGGCCGCTCAGGGGCGCGGCTGCCGCGGCCCGAGGCCGGGGTCGGTCAGCGTCCCGCCCCGCCGGCGGCGGATGATGTAGACGATGAGGGTCGCGGCGGCCACGGACACGAGGATGCCGCCGGCGTTGCGCCCGCCGGTGATGGCGAGCATGACCAGGCCGCCGAGGAACGATCCAGCGAGACCGATGAGGATCGTCATCCAGATGCTCATCGGGTCGGGGCCGGGCAGCGCCAGGCGCGCGAGCGCACCGACGATCAGGCCGCTGAGGGCCAGGAGAACGATGTACACGAGGACGCCCATGGGCTGAAGGTACCCCCTCGGGCAGGAAGGTGCGGTTAGCCCCAGTAACGAAACGCGCCCAACCCGGCACTATGTGTCCTACTGCGATGCTCGTGACTCTCGTCGACGCCCTCGCACAGGTCCGCAGCCGCACCCTCGCCCTCGTGGCGCACCTCGACGACTCCGAGCTCGAGCGCCAGATCGATCCGCTGATGAGCCCGCTGGTCTGGGACCTCGCCCACATCGCGGCCTACGAGGACCTCTGGCTGGTGCACCGCCTCGCCGGCGAGCCGCTCCTGCACCCCGAGCTGGCGGCCCGCTACGACGCGTTCGAGACCCCGCGCGCGGTGCGCGGCGACATCGAGCTGCTCGACGCGCCGGGCGCGCGCGACTACCTGCGCGCCGTGCGCGAGCGCACGCTGGACGCCCTCGAGCGCAACGGCGAGGACGCCGTGATCCACGAGATGGTCCTGCGCCACGAGCTCCAGCACACCGAGACGATGCGCCAGGCCATGCGCCTGGGCGCGGTCCTGGCCCCGGGGGAGCCGGCGCTCGCGGCCATGGACGGGCCCGACGGCTGGATCGACGTCCCCGCGGACCGGTTCGTCATGGGAGCGTCGGACGAGGTGTTCTCCTACGACAACGAGCGCCCCCGCCACGACGTCGAGGTCGGCGCCTTCCGCATCGCGCGCCGGCCCGTCACCAACGCGACGTGGCTGCACTTCAGCGAGGGCGGCGGCTACCAGCGCCGCGAGTGGTGGAGCGACGAGGGCTGGGCGTGGAAGGAGGACTACGACATCACGCACTGTCCAGACGCAGAGACGGGGCACCCGGCCGCTCCGGTGTGCCACGTCTCCTGGTTCGAGGCCGACGCCTTCGCCCGCTCGCGCGGAGCGCGGCTCCCCACCGAGCAGGAGTGGGAGAAGGCGGCGACCTGGGACCAGGGGCACGATGCCCTCGAGGGCATCGGACAGGTCTGGGAGTGGACCTCGTCGTGGTTCGACGGCTACCCCGGCTTCCTCGCGCATCCGTACCGCGAGTACTCCGAGGTCTTCTTCGGCGCGACCTACCGCGTGCTGCGCGGTGGCTCCTGGGCCACCGATCCGCGCGTCGCCACGCCGACCTTCCGCAACTGGGACCTCCCGGCGCGGCGGCAGATCTTCGCCGGGATCCGCCTGGCTGCCGACCCGCACACCGACATCGAGATCGAGGAGAGCCGATGACGCCCCTGCTCGTGACGGACGCCGTCGTGGTCGAGTCCTACGTCGGGCCCAAGGACGAGCGCTCGCTGGCCGACGACGTGCTCGACGGGCTCACCAGGCCCTTCAAGGAGCTGCCGCCCAAGCACTTCTACGACGCCCGCGGCGCGGAGCTCTTCGACCGGATCTGCGAGCTGCCCGAGTACTACCCGACGCGCGCCGAGCGCGCGATCCTCGAGGCGCGGTCCGAGGAGATCGCCGCCGCCACGGGCGCCGCCGAGCTCGTCGAGCTGGGCTCGGGCACAGCGGCCAAGACACGCCTGCTGCTGCGCGCGATGGAGGCGGCCGGAACCCTGCGGCGCTACGTGCCGCTCGACGTCACCGAGGCCATGGTGCTCGAGTGCGCCGACGCGCTGGTAGACGAGTTCCCCGGGCTGCGCGTCCACGGCATCGTCGGCGACTTCGAGCGCCACCTGCATCACGTGCCCGCGGCCGACGGCCCGCGGATCGTCGCCTTTTTGGGCGGCACGATCGGCAACTTCCCTCCGGGGTCGCGGCGGCGCTTCCTGCGCGCGCTGGCCAAGCTCCTGCGCCCGGGCCTCGACCACCTGCTGCTGGGCACCGACCTTGTGAAGGACCCGGCCGTCCTGGAGGCGGCCTACGACGACGCGGCCGGCGTGACCGCCGAGTTCAACCGCAACGTGCTGCGCGTCATCAACCGCGAGCTGGACGCCGACTTCGACGTCGCGGCCTTCGAGCACATCGCTTTCTTCGACCGCGAGCGCGAGTGGATCGAGATGCGCCTGCGCGCCCAGCGGCGCATGGAGGTCAACGTGCGCAGACTCGGGCTCGAGGTCGCCTTCGCCCCGCGCGAGGAGCTGCGCACCGAGATCAGCGCGAAGTTCACCCATGACCGCCTGCGCGCCGACCTCGCCGCGGCCGGCCTCGAGCTGCGCGAGCTCCTGACCGACCCCGAGGGCCTCTTCGCGCTGTCGCTCAGCGCTCGCCGCTAGGGTCCGGCGCGATGGACATCCAGGGCAGCGGAGCGCTCGTCGTCGGCGGTGCGTCGGGACTGGGCGAGGCGACGGCGCGGCGCCTGAGCCAGCAGGGCGCGACGGTCACGATCGCCGACGTCAACGCCGAGAGGGGCGAGGCGCTGGCCGCCGAGCTCGGCGCCGGCTTCGCGGCGTGCGACGTGCGCGAGGAGGACCAGGTCGAGGCCGCGGTTCAGCAGGCGGCGCGCGCCGAGGGCGGGCTGCGCATCTGCGTGTGCTGCGCCGGGACGGGCTACGCGCACAAGGTGACCGGCTCGAGGGGACCGCACCCGCTCGAGCCCTTCGCGGTGGTCCTGGCCATCAACCTCATCGGCACCTTCAACGTGCTGCGCCTCGCGTCGACCGCGATGCTCGCCAACGAGCCGCTGGCCGACGGCGAGCGCGGCGTGTGCATCAACACGGCCTCGATCGCCGCCTACGACGGGCAGGTCGGACAGGTCGCCTACAGCGCCTCGAAGGGCGGCGTCGTGGGGATGACGCTCCCCGCCGCGCGCGACCTTTCCACGGCCGGCATCCGCGTGGTCACCATCGCGCCCGGGCTCTTCGACACGCCGCTGCTGGCCACGCTCCCGCGCGAGGCGCGCGAGTCGCTCGGCAAGTCGATCCCCTGGCCGCCGCGGCTGGGCCTGCCCGCCGAGTACGCGCAGCTCGCCGCCCACATCGTCGAGAACCGGATGCTCAATGGCGAGGTGATCAGGCTCGACGGCGCCCTGCGGATGGCGCCCCGCTAGCGCGCGATCGTCGCTCCCGGGTGGCGATGTTTGCTCGGCCCGAGCTCGGTCAGCGAGCCTGCGCATGGGACGCCGGGTTAGGGCCAGAGCCTCACCTGAGTCGGTAGCCGACGCCGCGGACAGTCTCGATGCGGTCGGCAACATCGCCCAGTTTCCTCCGAAGGCTGCGAATCACGACGTCAACCATGTTGCTTCCACCGTCGTAACTCGTGCCCCATACCTCGCGGAGTAGGTCGGCGCGCGACACGGGCGCCGCAGGGTGGGAGGCGAGGGTGTTCAGCACTCCGAATTCGAGCGGCGACAACTGGATGCGAGCGCCACCGACATCGACGCTGCGGTCGCGCTCGTCGAGGAATGGCTGATGGCTCTCGCCGAGCTCGGCCGCGGCGATGCGGTTGAGCCACCCGTCGACGGAGTGCGGTCCGAAGTCGAGCGCCGCGAGATGGAACGGTTCGCCGCCGACGTCGATGGGTTCGTCGAAGGCGTGGAAGCCGAGCGTGCGCAGCGCGTCGAGGAAGGGCCGGGGGTCGCGGACGCTGAGGTAGAGCCGACCCAGGTGTGGCTGCAGGCGGAAGTAGTCGCGCTTGACATCGAGCAATGCCGCGGCCTGCACACCGCTCGGGCCCTCGCCGGTGCCGACGGCGAGCCAGCGTCGGTGGGTGAGAGTTCGCTGGCTGGGAGGTATCGGGTCAAGCGCGGCGTGCCGCGACCAAGCAGCGACGACTGGGTCGGCTCGCTCGAGAGCGGGCGGGATGTCTCGCCACTCGGCGACGATCGAACACCCGACGACGGCACCGGTCCGGTCGCGCACCGAACGGACCGCGTCAGGACGAAGGCGCAACCACGCGTCCAACACCGAAGCGCCCTCCGGTGTCTCGAATTCGTGCCACAACTCTCGCAGAGCTTCTGCGTCCTCCTCCCGCGACCTCTCGACACTGAAGGCATGGGCCGTCGCGGGGAACATCGCCTCACGGACGAACGGGTTGTCGATGAGGAAAAGGAGGTCCGCGGTGACTCGGTGGGCGTCACTCGCGCCCACCCGCCGCGTCTGGTGCTGGAGATGGTGCCACGCGGCCGAGCGCAGTTCGCGGAACCGCTCAGGTTCGAGGGCGCGTAGTCGGGCGGAGACTGCGGCTTGCACCGAATCGTGGAGCCTCAACCCTTCCGATGTTTCGTCTACGAAGCTGAGCGCCCCAAGTCTCTCCATCGCGCCGTCTGCGTCTTGGCACTCCATCGCCTCCAGGACACCTCTCGTCACCCGGCGAGGCACCGATGCAACGTCGAGGAGTTGGCGCCCCTCGTCATCGAGGCCGGCGCGAAACGCGGTCGCCAGCGCGGCGACCACGCGCGGCCCGACCTCGTCGATCGGCACGTGGGCGACGTCTGCCTCCGCGGCGAGCCGAAGCGAGAGAGGGTGGCCGCGAGCGATTCGGCAAATCATGTCAGCGTGGTCTTCCGCCACATTCGCGTCGGCGAGGAAGGCTCGCGCGGCCTCATCGGTCAACCCGACGAGCGGGAGGATCTCGAGCCCGCCCACTCGACCCCTCTCGGTCGACCACTCGAGCATCGGAGCGTCGCGCCCGGCGATGACGAAGCGCAGTTCCGTCGACAACGACGGAACCAGTTCGTGCCGCAACCAGGGATCGGCGATTCGGAACATCTCATAGGTGTCGACGAGCACGACGCCAGCGCCTCCTGGCTGCCAGCCCGCCGCGTCGAGCGCAGCGCGAAAGCTCGACTCTGTCGGATCGATGGCCGCGCAGTCGATCTGCCACACCTGCGTTCCGGACCCTCGCGCGCCGCTCGCGAAGGCATTGAGCAGTGCCGACTTGCCGATGCCCGCGACGCCGTAGACGAACGCCACACGCGGCCCGTTCGCGTCGAGGACACGCTGGAGGGACGCCAGCTCGTGCTCCCGTCCCTTCAGCGTGACGCCGTCGCTCATCGCGACAAGGGTGGCAGCCTCAAACGCCCGCGGGCTGCGCCAACCCACGGGTGACGCGGGTAGGCCCGTCGAGTACGCCGAAGCGACGGACCGAGATGTTCACGAGACCGGGTGTCGAGCCGACTCCGGCGAACAGGTCCGACTCGAGGAAGGCGTCGACTGCCGTCTCTGACTCAAACGTGTACACGCCGCCGAAGATCCCCTCGGCGCGGTCGGCGAGCCAAACCTTCGAAGCGAGTCCCGGGACCGCGGCGAAGGCAGGAGCGAGCTCGTCGCACGAGCTCGCGAATTCCTCCTCGGAGAGTCCGTCAAGGTTGAAGTTCACGATCAGGATCTGCACAGCGACCTCCTTGGTCCGGGCCGGCGGCCCACAAGACGACGATGACGTGCCGCCGAGCTGCGCAGATGAGGATTTGATGAGGATCGGCTCCGTGCTCAGGTCTGAGGTTGTCCGGGTCGTCGTCGAGTTTCGGCGACGCTCCCGGTGGGCTGACGGTCAGACGGTAATGGGCTCGGCGACCTCCGTGCTGTCGACGCCGCGATCTAACCAGACCCGAGGCCGGTGACCTCGGAAGCGCGCAGTCCGGTCTGCGCGAGCACGCGACAGCTCGACCGCCGACCTCGCGCAGTCGTTCACCGTGCGGCGCTGACGAGCCAAGCGGCGGCGGTGAGGTGCCCCGCGTTCCGGGCCACTTCGGCGAGGTCGTAGCCGTTGGCCAGCCGCGCCGTGAGGTGCTCGCTCGTGGGCCGCAGGCGCGCGAGCGCGGCGACGTCGCCACGGCCGGCGGCCTCGGCCAGCGCGACGAGCCGCGGGTCGGGGCCCGAGTGGAGGCCGGGCCGATGCAGCCACCACGTCTGCCCGAGGCCCAGCGAGCGGAAGCCGAGCGCCCGGTAGAGCAGCTCGCCCTCGCCGGTCGCGTTGAGCGTCGCCACGCGCGCGCCGCCCGCGGCGGCGGCCCGGCACACGGCGACGGTGAGGGCGCGGCCGAGGCCACGGCGGCGGTGGCCGGCGAGCACGTCGACGTCGTAGACGCCCGCGCCGCCGAGCCGCCCGCCGACCACGTGGGCCCAGGCACGGCCGGCGTAGGCGCCGTCGACCCGCGCGACGGCGAGCCACGTGCGCTGGGGCCGGACGCGCGTAAGCGCCGTGAGCGCCCGGCCGTAGCCCTCGTACTCGGGGACCTCCTCGACGAGCGCGACGCGAGCGTCGTCTTCGTCGAGGGCGAGACGGGCGAGGTCGATGGCCATCCAGTGCGGCTGCCAGCCCCATTCGAAGCCGCGCGCCACGAGCCTCGCCGCCAGCTCACCGGTGGGCTCCAGGCCGCTGGCCCAGCAGCCGATCCCGCGGGCACCGCGCGAGCGGCAGCGGTCGAGCATGAGCTCGAGCGCAGGGCGCGACGGCGTGCGCGGGAACGGCAGCGCCGCTTCACCCTCGCGCGGCGGGGCGATCCACGTCAGGCCGCGTTCTCGGACCACCTCGCCGCCCGTCGCGCCCGCCACCGCCCGCATCCAGCTGACGTGGTTGCGAGCGGCGGCGCCGATGAGCTCGGTATCGGTCGCGGTCGGCGCGAGCACCGGTCAGGCCAGGCGCTTGCCCAGCAGCGCCGCGTGGGCGGCCACGTCGCGGGCGTACTCGGCGAAGTGGGCAGCCTGGAGGGCCTGGGGCCCGTCGCACAGCGCGGCATCGGGATCCTGGTGGACCTCGACGATGATCCCGTCGGCGCCGACCGCGGCCGCCGCGCGCGACAGCGGCTCGACCAGGCGCCGGTCGCCCGCGGCATGCGAGGGGTCGACGATGACCGGCAGGTGGGTGTGGAGCTTCAGCCATGGCACGGCGCCGAGGTCGAGGGTGAAGCGCGTGGCGGTCTCGAAGGTGCGGATCCCGCGCTCGCACAGCACGACCGCCTCGTTGCCCTCCTTGAGGATGTAGTCGGCGGCCTGCAGCAGCTCGTCGAGCGAGGAGCTCAGGCCGCGCTTGAGCAGCACCGGCTTGCCGAGCTTGCCGGCCACCTCGAGGAGCGCGTAGTTCTGCATGTTGCGCGCGCCGATCTGCACGACGTCGGCGTGCTCGGCGATGGCCGGCGCGTGCTGCGTGTCGAGCAGCTCGGTGACGACCGGCAGCCCGGTCTCCTCGCGCGCCTCGGCGAGGATCTCGAGTGCCTCCGTGCCCAGGCCCTTGAAGGCGAAGGGCGACGTGCGCGGCTTGAAGGCGCCGCCGCGCAGCATCGACGCGCCAGCCGCGCGGACGGCGCGCGCCACCTCGAGCGTCTGGTCGCGCGACTCGACGGTGCACGGCCCGGCGACCAGGCAGAACGTCTCGCCGCCGCCGACCGTCCGCCCGGCGATGTCGAGCACGGTGGGACCGGCGTGGTAGAGCTCGCTCGAGGCCAGCTTGTAGGGCCGCGAGATCGGAACGACGCGATCGACGCCGGCCATGCCCTCGAGGCCGAGCTCGGCCACTCCCGCGGGATCGCCGATGGCGCCGATGGCGGTCGTCAGCTCGCCGGGCATGACCACGACGTGCACGCCGGTCGCGGCCAGCCGCCGCCGCACGGCCTCGACCTCCGCCTCGGTGGCGTGGGGTGTCATGACGATCATCACGGCCGCGCGAAAGCTACCGGCGCGCCGGCCTACAGCCCGAGGTCGCGCACCCCGAGCTCGTCGAAGCCGACGTGGTGGGCCAGCTCGTGGCGCACCGTGCGCGTGACCTGCTCGCGCAGCTGCTCGGGGTCGTCGCCGAAGTCCCGGCGCAGGGTGTCGCGGTAGATGACGATGCGGTCGGGCACGTCGTCGCGCGTGGCGCCGTCGCCGTGGTAGAGGCCGTACGCGCGGCGACGACGCCCGCCGTCGGAGATGACGACCGCGACGTTGTGGCTCTCCACGAGGTTGCGCAGCAGGTCGGGCAGCTCGTCGAGCGCATCGCGCACGAGCTCCTCGAAGTCGTCGTCGTCATAGGGGTCGAGGTCGAGGAACTCGGTCTCGTCGGGCTCGGCGGCCACGCCATCGCGGGCCAGGCGCTCGGCGCGCAGAACGACCTGCTCGAAGTCCTCCTCCGAGCTGGGCTCGCGCCAGTCGGCCAGGCGCAGGCCGATGGCCGCGGCGCCGCCGAAGAGGAGGGCCACACCGGTGGCGACGATGGCAAGCGTCTCGATCGCCTTGACCGTCGCGTCCGAGCTGAAGCCCTGGAGCAGGACGACCGCCGTGAGCCCCACGCACAGCGCGACGACCGCGGCGAGCAGGATGCGGCGGGTCGGCGGCGCCATCAGCCCCTCATGGCGCGAGCGATGACGACGCGCTGGATCTCGTTCGTGCCCTCGTAGATCTGGGTGATCTTGGCGTCGCGCATCATCCGCTCGACCGGGTACTCGCTGACGTAGCCGTATCCGCCCAGGACCTGGATCGCCTCGACCGTGACCCACATGGCGGTGTCGGAGGCGAAGAGCTTGGCCATCGAGCTGTACTTGCCCAGGCCGGGCTCGCCACGGTCGGCCATCGCGCACGCCTTGTAGAGCAGCTCGCGCGCGGCGGCCGTGCGCGTCTCCATGTCGGCCAGCTTGAACTGGATCCCCTGGAGCTCGTGGATCGGCTTGCCGAACGCGATGCGCTCCTTGGCGTACTCGTTGGCGTAGTCGGTCGCGCCCTGCGCGATGCCGACCGCCTGGGCGGCGGCGCCCAGCCGCGTGCGCTCGAGCGTGGCCAGGGCGATCGACAGCCCCTTGCCCTCGATGCCGACGAGGTTCTCGTCGGGCACGCGCACGTCCTCGAACACGGGCGAGCCGGTGGGTGACCCCTTGATGCCCAGCTTGTGCTCGAGCTTGCCCACCGAGAAGCCCTCTCGCTCCTTTTCGACGACGAAGGCGCTCATGCGTCGGTTCTCGCGGTCGGTCACCGCGAAGACGACGTAGAAGTCGGCGATACCGGCATTGGTGATCCAGTTCTTGGTGCCGTTGATGACCCATGAGTCGCCGTCGCGGACCGCGGTCGTCCTCATGGCGGCGGGGTCCGAGCCGGCCTCGGGCTCCGACAGCGCGAAGGCCGGCGACCACTCTCCCGACGCGCAGCGCGGCAGCAGGCGCTCCTTGAGCTCGTCGGATCCGAAGAGGGCGATCGGCAGCGTGCCGAGCTCCTGGACCATGAGCATGAGCGCGCTCGTTGCGCAGGCCTTGGCGACCTCCTCCACGGCGATCTGGAGCATGAGCGTGCCGGTACCCGTGCCGCCGTACTCCGCGGCGAAGGGCAGCGCGAGGATGTCCTGCTCGGCGAACAGCCGGCGCACGTCCCAGGGGTACTCGCCGGTGGCGTCGATCTCCGCCGCCCGGGGCCGCACCCGCTCGTCGACGATCTGCCGGATCGTGGCGCGAAAGTCGCGATGGTCCTGCGGGAGGTCGTAGACGTCGGCGATCGCCGCGCTCATTCCCCCATCGTAGAGCCGTCTATCGCCGTGTAGGGCTGCACGGAAGCGGGAACGCCCACGCCCATGACCCTCGGAGGCAGCATCTTCCTCATCGCCGTGGGCGCGATCTTGCGCTACGCGGTGACCGACTCGATCTCGGGCGTCAGCCTCGCGACGATCGGCCTGATCCTCATGATCGCGGGCATCGTCGGCCTGGTGATCGGCCTGTTCATGTACACCAGCGCGCGCCGCGACGCCTACGTGGTCCGTGACCGCGAGCGCTACGTCGATCGGGAACCACTGGCCTAGCACCACTGCGGCGCGCCGGCCGCGCGCCTTCGTCTAGCGTTGGCGGCCATGGTGGCTGCCGTACGCCACGCGCGCGACGACGAGGCCGGCGCGATCGCCGATCTCCTCTCGCGCGCGGCCTTCGGGCCGACGGTGTCGCGCCTCGTCGCCTTCCCGCGCTCGAGCCCGCACGGCGACGTCCTCGTGGCCGAGAACGGCTCCGGCGGCGCGGTCGGCGCGGTGTGTTGCGTGTCGTTCGGCGCCACCGGCTGGATCGGCGCGCTGGGCGTCGCGCCCGATGCCCGCCGCCACGGGCTCGGCCGCGCCCTCACCGAGGCCGCGATCGGGCGACTGCGCGATCGTGGCGCCACGACCGTCCTGCTCTTCGCCACCGACATGGGCCGGCCGCTCTACGAGCGCCTGGGATTCGTCGGCGAGGGCGCGGCCACGGCATGGCGTGGCACCGCCGGCTCGATCGCGGGCATGCTCGCCGTTCGCCGCCTGCGCGAGGACGACCGCGAGGCCGTGGGCCGGCTCGATCGCATGGCCACGGGCGAAGACCGCTCGCACCTCTTCGACGCGCTGCACCCGCTGTCGGGCGTCGCGGTGGACCGCGCCGGCGCCCCGGTGGGCTGGGCGGCCAAGGCCCCCTACGGCGCGGGCATCGCGATCTGCGCGGCCGACGAGGAGGCCGGCGTCGCGCTCATGGCGGCAGCGGCCGCCGGCCCGGCGCCCGCGACGCTCGTCGTGCCCGACGCCAACGCCACGGCCACCGCGAACCTCCGCCGCTGGGGCTTCCGCGCCGCGAACGCCGGCGAGCGCATGCGCCTGGGCCCGCCCGTGGCCTGGCGCCCCGAGCGCCAGTTCGGCCTGTTCAACCTGTTCTGGGGCTAGCCAGAAGGGGTGGGCCAGGGCGTCCTTGCCCCGGCCGCCTCCCCGACCTCAGGGGCAGGGTCGGGGCGGTCGGGGACTTCCCCGACGGGGTCGCCGACT
>DASVFT010000056.1:0-36083 GCA_036379935.1 Solirubrobacteraceae bacterium
GGTCGGTCACATCAGCGTCCCTCCAGTGGCGGCGGCACCTGGTTGCGAGCGCCGGGCCGCCGGTAGCCGAGCGCCGCCTGCACGCTCGACGGACGCCACATCGCCCCGCCGCGGAGCGTGGGCACGCCCTCGGCGTTGAGCTGGTCGGCGATGGCCTGGAGCGTCATCTTCGCGTTGCGCATGGCATTGATCCGCTGGACCAGCGCCGGCCGGTCGGCCACCGCCGGGCGGCCGGACGACGACGCGTTGGCGCCGACCGCCACCGGGGTCGGGCTGGGGCCGTTGCCGGGGCGTCGCGTGATCCGCTCGCGCTCCCAGCCGCTGATCCTGATCAGCTTCTCGGCCAGCTCGTAGCCAGCAGGGGTCGACGTGTCGACGCCCAGGTCGAGAGCGACGAGCGCCGCCTCGGCGTCGCGGAACCACTCCACGAGCGCTCCGAGGTCGACGATCGAGCGGATGAGCCGCCTCAGGTCTGAGACGACGAGCCCGCTCGCGTTGCCTTCGGCGATCTGCTCGAGCGCGTAGGCCAGGCCCGGACGCTCGAGGCTCGACACGCCGTTCTCGCGGTCGGTCACCACCTCCACCAACTGCCACCTGGCACGCTCGCACGCTCGCTCGATCTCGCGTGCGGGCTGGTCGGCGGCCGTGGCTTCCGCGTCGGGCGACATCGTCACGTAGCCGATGACCGCCTCCCCCGGCGCCAGCCGCGAGGTGGTGCGCTTGACCTCGGTCCCGAGCACCCACACGGGGGCCAACTTGTCGACGTCGTCGACCAGGTAGCTCGTTCGCTTCCCGGCCGGCTCTTCCTCGGGCCCGGCTGTGATCGAAGCGGCGAGCGCCTGCCCGCGGAACGCCCCCACCTGCTCGTCGGCGCTGTGGCCTTCGAGATACAGGTCGCGGACCAGCGGAGCGAGGATCGGTCCGCTGTCACGCCGGACTCGCGTCCAGCGCAGCATGAAGGCCACGAGCGCGGCGCACAGCGCGCCGAGCGCGGCACTCCCGACCACGGCGAGCAGCCATGCGGCATCGCTTTCCGTCCGTAGCACGGTCGTCGTCGTCTTCTGCGGCGCCTGCACCGTGACGGTCGGCTGTGGCTGCGTCTGCTGGCTGCCAGACGTCTGGCTGTTGCCTGAGCCCTTCCGACCCGCCGAGGCGCGACGCTGCGACCGCTGGACGCGGTCCACGACCCTGTGGGTCTTGGGGCCCACGACGCCGTCGGCGACGAGCCGGTGGTCGGCTTGGAACCGGCGGACTGCCCTGTCGGTCAGTGGACCGAAGCGTCCGTCGACACCCGGTGCGCCCAGGTCGTAGCCGCTGCGGTGCAGCACGCGCTGCACACCGCGGACGGCCGCGTTGGGCATGTCCCCCATCCCGACGCCCTGTGCGAGCAGCGGGGCGGAGGAGGTCTTGGTCGCAGCGCTGGCCGACGCAGGGGCCACCGCGGTCATCAGGACCGCGAGCCCTACCAACGTCATGAGCACTGCTGTGGTTCGTGTCCGGCCGCCTCTCGCGGCCAGCCTGGTGATCATGGATTCCCCCTTCGAAACGTCTCATCGGAACGCCGTGCCGACAGGCAGCGCGGCGTGGTTCGTGAGAAGCCCCGAAGGGACTAGCCAGGGCGTTCTTGGAGCGACACGAAGGCCATCGGCCGCCAGAGGGCGGGCGACAGCCGCTGGGTACGAAGCTCTGGAGAGGGCCGGCACGTGACCGGGCTCACGCCCAGTGCGGCCCATGCGCCGGACGACAGGCCGCCGGCCGAGCCGACAGCGGCGCCCGCGGCGTTGCACGGCGGTCCGATGGGCGCGCTGGGCGCCGCGCCACCGCCAGTGTTCGACCCGTAGCCCGGGCGCGCCGTGGGCGCGGCCCGCGGGGCGTCAACGGTTGCGGCCAGCTGGTTGAGCTGCGGGGCGGCATCGAAACCGATCAGCCGCGGCGAGGTCCACAGCGGCGTCGATGTGGGAGCCTGCGCGCGCGTCGTCGCTGGACGGCTCGCCGGCCGGTCGACCGACGGCGTCGGGCTCACGAGCGGCGCCGGCGACGCGGTCCAGGGAGCGGCGGGCGACGACGCGTTCTGACGACTGTCCGAGCCGCCCGAAGGCGTCGAGACGAACCCGCCAACGGGGGCCAGACCGCTCGACACCGGCCGGAGGATGGGCGCGAGCGGCGGAGCAAGCGGGGAGACGATCGGGCCTAGGACCGGACCAACCGGAGCGGCCACCGGCCCCACGACCGGCGCAAGCGGGCCGCTGGCCGACCCGAGAACCGGAGCCACCGGAGCGACAACCGGAGCCACCGCCTGGACAACAGGCGCGACCGCGTGGACAACCGGTGCCACGACCTGCGCCACCGCGTGGACAACCGGCGCCACGACCTGCGCCACGGGAGCCATCACCTGCGCCACGGGACCCACCACTTGGGCCACCGCGTGGACAACCGGCGCCACGACCTGCGCCACGGGAGCCACCACCGGAGCCACCACCTGCGCCACGGGACCCAGCACTTGCGCCACCGGAGCGACAACCGGTGCCACCGCGTGGACACCCGGAGCCACGATTGGCGCCACGACCCGCGTGACCGGAGCGACGACTGAAGCCACGGCACCGACGACCGGAGCAACCGCTTGAGCGACCGGAGCGATGACGGGCGCGACGATGCGGGTCACAGGGGCGACCGTCGGCGCAACCACGCGCGCCACCGGCGCGGCCACCGACTGCACCGTCGAGACGACCGGCGCGGCCACCGCCGTCACGGGCGCCGCAGCCTTGACCACCGGAGCAGCGGCCTTCGCCACCGGCGCCGCCACCGACGCCACCGGCGCCGTCACGGCCTTCGCCACCGGCGCCGTCACGGCCTTCGCCACCGGCGCAGTCGTCGTCATCGGCACGGGCGCAGCAGCAGCCGCGGCCTTCGCGACCGGCGCAGCCGTCACATCCGCCACCGGCGCCGTCACGGCGGTCGTCTTCGCGACTGGGGCGGTCGAAGGCTTCCCGACCGGGGCGGTCGCGGTCGCCGTCGTCGTCGCCACGGGCGCCGTCGCGGCCTTCGCCACCGGCGCCGTCGTCGTCGTCGCCACAGGGGCGGTCGCGGCCTTCGGCGTCGTCGTCGTCGTCGTCGCCACAGGGGCGGTCGCGGCCTTCGGCGCCGTCGTCGTCGTCGTCACCGGCGCGGTCGCGGCCTTCGGCGCCGTCGTCGTCGTCGTCACCACAGGGGCGGTCGCGGCCTTCGGCGCCGTCGTCGTCGTCGCCACGGGCGCGGTCGCGGCCTTCGGCGCCGTCGTCGTCGTCGTCGCCACCGGCGCGGTGGGCGTGGGAGCGGGTGCGGAAGCGGGGGTCGCCGGGGCGGCGAGTTCGGTAACCGGCGCTGCGGCGGGCGCGAGCGGAGCGGCGACCGGCTCAACCGTCGAGGTCACCGGCACGAGGTCGGCGGAGGCGGTCGCGGGGGCGGCGACACAGGCCAGCGAGGCCAGCGCGACAGCCACGGGGGTCGTCAGGAGAAAGCGGTGGCGAGGACCCACCATCAGGTGGTCCACACCACGAGCCCCAGCTTGGTTGCCTCCCGCAGGCAACAGCTCCCCCGGTCTGTCAGCGTAAACGACGACGAACGGATGATTCCCCGTGCCCAGCGGAAGATAACCATGCAGCGGATACGGAAACAGGCCGCTTAACGGCACAATCACACCGTCCGGCTCGAATGTTGGCGCCCCCGCATCCCACCCTCAGGGAGGGGTTTCGCGCCACCCGGCTCACCACGAAAAGCACGGGCAGCACTCAGCCAGCTGCTGTGCCTTGGCGCTGTGGGCGTCTGGCGGCGGCCACGCCGGCTCGCCGCGGAGCGGTGGTCGCGCCGGGGTGGCGGCGAGTGCTCGCCTCGGGGCCGGGGTCCTGGCCGTGCGGGGGTACTCCATGCTCGCGGCGGCGGCGGTGGCGTGCCGTGCTCGCGGCGGGTGCTCGCTCCGCGGCGGGGGCGATGGCGGCGGGGTGCTCGCGCCGCGCAGGAGGTGCTCGCGCGCGCAGGAGGTGCTCGCGCCGCGCAGGAGGTGCTCGCGCGCGCAGGAGGTGCTCCCCGCCGGGGCGCTTGGGTGGCTCGACCGCCGCCGCCGGTGCCAAGACGGGCGTCATATGTGACGCGGTGTGACGCCGGCTTGGCGGTCGCGTGGACCCCGGTGATCGATGAGGCGACGACGCGCTGCGCGAGGCGCCGGGGACGCCGCGGGAGCGTCGCTTCCGGACGCAAGAACGATGTCGGTCTGGATCGAAGTGCATCGCCGATGCGAGCGGGAATGGCGGCGTGGCGGCGCGCATCTAGCGGGCGGTGGATGAGGCGCCAATCGGGTCGTGTTGACGGGCGTCGGTTCCCGGGCTGATTGGGGCCGTTCGTCGAACTGCCCCGGTTTGGCGTCGGAAAGCGACGCTGATCCGGGGCAGTTCGGCCGTCAGGCCGCCGACGGTTGCGAAGCACCCCGCGTTCGACGCTCGTGATACCGGCGACGCCGCTTTCATACCGGCGACGCCGCTTTCGCGTACCGGCGACGCCGCTTTCGAGGGCGGCGACGCCGCTTTCGAGGGCGGCGACGCCCCTTCCGAGGCCGAGAGTGGTGCGCAGGGCGCTCGATGGCGACGCGGCGACGACACCTGCACGGGGTGCGCCATCACGCTGAGTGATCGCTGTCCCCAGAAGTGTGACTTCGACTTCTGACCGCCGCGCTGGGAGGATCAGAGCATGGAGTTGCGTCACCTTCGCACCATCGTCGCCGTCGCCCGCCACCGCTCGTTCACGAAGGCCGGCGAGGAGCTCTACCTGGCCCAGTCGGCCATCTCGCAGCAGATCCGGCGGCTGGAGCGCGAGCTGGGGTTGGAGGTCTTCCGGCGCACCTCGCGCAGCGTCGAGCTGACCGCCGAGGGCAGGGTGATCCTCGGCTACGCCCAGCGGGTGCTGGCCGAGGTGGACGGACTGCACTCCGAGCTCGAGGAGATCACCGGCCTCCTGCGTGGGCAGCTGCGCATCGGCGGCGTTTACCCGACCGGACCGTACGACCTGTTCGGCATGCTCGCCGACTTCCGCGCCGCCCATCCGGAGGTGGCGATCCACATGGTCGAGGACACGCAGGAGGACGTGCTCGTCGCCCTGCGCGCCGACGACCTCGACTGCGCGTTCACCGCGCTGGATCCCGATGCCCTGGGCAACGAGTTCGCCGCCACCCTGCTGTGGGAGGAGGAGCTCGTCGTCGCCCTCCCGAGCGGCCATCCGCTGTGTGCGCGCTCGCAGGTGACCTTCGAGGAGCTGGCCGCCGAGGACCTCATCGCCTACCGCGAGAACTCGGCCCTACGTCGCCGCCTCGAGCGCACGATGGGCGACCGTGCGCTCGAGCCGCGCAATGCCTTCATCTGCACGGAGATGGCCGCCGTGCGCGCGCTGGCCAGCAAGGGCCTTGGCGTCGCCGTCATCCCGCGCTCGGTGGCCGAGCAGCCCGGACCGCCCATCGAGCTGCGCCCGATCGGGCCCCAGCCGCTGACGTGGCCCGTCGCCTTGGTCTGGCGCGCCGCCCGCCGCCAGACCCCGGCCGGCAAGGCCTTCCTCAAGGTCGCGATCGAGTACGCCGAGCGCACCGAGCGCCCTGCGCTCCGCGTGGCCTGAGGCGCTGAGGCGCGGACGGCTCAGGCCACCTGACCCGCCGGCGCCGAGTCCGCCTCGCGGCGCGCGACCTCGGCGCGCACGAGCGGCGCCACCTCGGTCCCGAAGAGCTCCATGGAGCGCAGCACGTCGCGGTGGGCGACCGCCCCGACGCTCATCTGCCCGATGTAGCGCTGGTGGCCGAACAGCTCGTGCTCGAAGAGGATCTTCTCGGCCACCTGCTCGGGCGACCCGACGGCCAATGCCCCACGCGGCGAGCGCAGCGCCGCGTACTCGGCGTGTCCCGACGGCGGCCAGCCGCGCTCGCGACCGATGCGATTCATCATCGCCAGGTAGGGCGCGGCGAAGGCCGCGTCGGCCTCCGCGGACGTGGCGCCGACGAAGGCGTGGGTGTTGATGGCGACCTTGGTCTGCGCCGGCTCGTGCCCGGCCGCACGCGCCGCCTCTCGATACAGCTCCACGAGCCCGACGAAGCGCTCGGGGCCACCGCCGATGATCGCGATCGTCAGAGGCAGGCCGAGCGTGCCGGCGCGGACGACCGACTGGGGCGTGCCCCCGACCGCGATCCAGACGGGAAGCCGGTCCTGCACCGGGCGCGGCCACACGCCGGCATCGTCGAGCGGCGGGCGATGGCGGCCCGCCCAGGTCACATGCGTCGCATCGCGCAGCGCGAGCAGCAGGTCGAGCTTCTCGGCGAACAGCTCGTCGTAGTCGTCGAGGTCATAGCCGAAGAGCGGGAAGGACTCGACGAACGACCCGCGCCCAGCCATGATCTCGGCGCGTCCGCCGGACAGCAGGTCGACCTCCGCGAAGGCCTGGAAGACACGAACCGGGTCGTCGGAGCTGAGGACGGTGACCGCGCTCGACAGGCGGATGCGCTGCGTCGTCACGGCCGCGGCGGCCAGCGCGACGGCAGGCGCGGAGATCAGGAAGTCGGGGCGGTGATGCTCGCCGATCGCGAAGACGTCGAGGCCCAGCTCGTCGGCCAGCCGCACCTCCTCTATGAGCTCGCGCATGCGCTGCTGCGGGCTGCCGCCACCACTGAGATCGGCGAACGTCGAGAGTCCGAGCTCCATCGGCATCACTTCTCGCCGACGAACAGGTAGCGGCTGAAGCTGAAGAAGTAGTCGTCGCCCAGCGCGACGAGGTCCTCGGCCCACGCGCTCGCCTCGGCCTCGGCGATGTCCTCGCGCCCGGCGAGGAAGCGCGAGATGAAGGCGACGAGGTTGGCGCTGAAGGTGCTCGGGTCATAGCCGGCGTTGAGGATCGGGACGGCCTGCCGCCGCGTCACCACGAAGCCGGCGTCGGCGAGCAGTCGCCCCAAGCGACGCGGCAGGTACGGATCGGCGAGGTGCGCGTCCCAGACCGCCAGCACGCGCCGCATCCGCTCGGGGTCGCTGGAGTGCCAGACGACCGAGTCCCAATCGGTGTCGAGGACGAGCAGGCGCCCGCCCGGGCGCAGGACGCGGTGAGCCTCCGCCAGCGCGCCGGCGATGTCCTCGACGTACTCGTAGACCTGGGTGCTCACGGCGACGTCGAAGCTCGCGTCGTCGAACGGCAACGCGCAGGCGTCGCCGGTCAGGAAGCTGACCGGGGCGGCGTCCGGGGCCAGCTCGCGCCGCGCGGAGAGGGCGAGCATGCTCTCGCTGGGATCGATCCCCACCACCGACCCCGCAGGCCCAAGCGCCGCCGCCAGATCGCAGGCCAGCAGCCCGGGACCGGAGCCGATGTCGAGCGCGTCCTCACCGGGCGACAGCCCGAGGGCATCGACGACCACGCGCCGTTGCTCGACGACGTCGGGCGTGACGTACGCCGCCTCGAGCTGCCGGGAGGCCTCTTCGTCGAACTGCAGCACGAGGCCGCGATCCTAGATCAGGGCTCGAGCGTGCCGCCGGACGACAGCCGCTCGCGGATGTCCTCCGGCCACGGGGCGGCCCGACCGGTCGAGCGGTCGATGAAGCACACTGTGAGCGTCCCCTCCGCCGCCGTGCCCCCGTCCGCCGCGATCGTCAAGCCGTAGACCATCGAGCTGCGTCCGATCGTCGAGACGGCGAGCTCGACGTCGACGGGGTCGTTGAAGCGCAGCGCCTGCTTGAACCGCATCGAGACGGCGACCCGCGGCAGGGCACCGAACGTGATGTCGCTGATACCGAGCGCGGTATGCATGGCCGCCTCGGCCACCTCAGCGAGCCGGAACGCGGTCGTCCAGTGGTAGATCCCCGCGGCGTCGGTGTCGATCCACTCGATGCGCCGCCGCACCACCACCCTGGCCGGATCGGGCAACGCCCCGGCAGCGCCCCCGTCAGGGTGCATACCGGCGCAGCTCCGCATCCCAGCGCGACCAGTCGCTCGGCTCCTGGAGGGTGATGGAGACGCCTTCGCCCGCGAGCAGGTCGACCAGCCACGAGCGCACGCGCTCGCGCTGATGCGCGGGGTCGTCGCGCAGCATGCCCGCGGCGAGCGCGGCGCGGACGCCGGGGTCGTCGGCGGGGCCGGGCCAGCGCCCGGCGTGGTCCCACGTCTCGCGCAGCCGGGCCACCAGCGCCTCGCGCTCGCCCGCCGGTCCGCGGCACAGCCGGCGGGCCCAGGCCTCGGCGTGCACGCGGTGCGAGCCCTCCTCCTGCAAGATCTTCCTCGCCCGCGACGCCAGCTGGCTGACGGAGCTGTCGACGCAGGCCGCCACGAACGTCGTCAGCACCCCGTCGACGAGCAGGTTGGCGGCGATGAAGGCGGTCCAGTCGGGCAGTTCGTGATCGAGCAGGGCCAGGCGACGCGGACCGCCCTCGACGCCCGTCTCCTCGGTGGCCTCGGCCCCCAGGGCCTTCAGCACGGGATAGGTCGAGCGCGCGTGCCCGAGCTCGTCCTGGGCCATGGCGGCGGCAGCGACCGCCGACTCCAGGGTCGGAGCGCTGACCGCCCACTCGGCGTAGCGACGCCCCAGCGCCGCCTTGTTGTCGGCCAGCGATGCGACGAGCGAGGCCATGCACGCGGTGCCGGCCTGATCGGGTGGACCGCCAGAGCGGGGAGCGCGCTCGTCGACGGTCGGCGTCATGTGCTTCTCGAGCTCAACATGTGACACTTGACTAACGACCGACAACGTATAGTCTCCCCCGCATGTCGTCAAGGCAGCTGTGATGGCGACGATCCTCGAGCTCGACGGCGTTTCCCCCACGGTCGGCGAGGACGTCTGGCTGGCGCCCACCGCGGTCCTGGTGGGCAACGTCCACGTGGGCGATCGCGCCAGCATATGGTTCGGCGCGGTCCTGCGCGGCGACAGCTCGGCCATCCACATCGGCGCCGGCACATCGGTGCAGGACAACGCCGTCATCCATTGCGCGGAGGGCCTCCCCACCGTCGTGGGCGAGGACGTCATCGTCGGCCACGCGGCCATGCTCGAGGGCTGCGTGATCGAGGACGGCGCCGTCGTCGGCATGGGCGCCATCGTGCTGCAGCGAGCGCGGCTGGGCGCCGGGGCCATGCTCGCGGCCGGCGCCGTGCTCGCCGAGCGCCGCGAGATCGCCGCCGGCATGCTCGCGGCCGGCGTCCCAGCCGAGGAGAAGAAGAAGCTGTCCGGCTCGGCGCTGGCCTGGAGCCAGACCGCGGCCGGGGAGTACCAGAAGTACCGTGAGCGCTACCTGGCCACCGGTGTCCTACTCGAAGGGAGCTGACCGTGGAAGCAGCCATGCTCATCGGAGGGGAGTGGCGGCCGGCCGCCTCCAGCAAGGAGATCGAGGTCGTCAACCCCGCGACCGAGGAGGTCGTCGGCAGCGTCCCCGGCGCCGACGCGGCCGATGTCGAGCTGGCCGTGGCGACGGCCAAGCGCGCCTTCCCGGCCTGGGCGGCGACCGACGTCGAGGCCCGCGCCCACGTCCTCGCCACCGCCGCGACGCTCATCGAGGAGCGCGCCAAGGACCTGGCCGCCGTGCTCACCTCCGAGCAGGGCAAGCCGATCGCCGAGGCGCGCGGCGAGGTGACCCACCTGGCCCACGGCGTGCGCTACTACGCCGAGGCGGCCACCAAGGTCCGTGGCGCCCACCAGGAGCTGCCCTCGGCCTTCGGCCCCGCCTACGGCATGGTCATCCGCCGGCCCATGGGCGTCTGCGCGGCGATCACCCCCTACAACTTCCCGCTCACGCTGCTGGGCACCAAGGTCGCGCCCGCGCTGGCGAGCGGCAACGCGGTGGTGGCCAAGCCCGCCGCCACCACCCCGCTGGCCACGCTCGAGGTGGCGCGCATCTTCGCCGACGCGGGCGTGCCCGCCGGCGTGCTCAACGTGATCACGGGACGCGGCGCCGAGATCGGCGACGCCCTCGTCGGCCATCCCGACGTGCGGCGCGTCGCCTTCACCGGGTCCACGGAGGTGGGACGCCACGTCGTCGCCATCGCCGGCCCGCAGCTCAAGCGCGTCACGCTGGAGCTCGGCGGATCGGACCCGGTGATCATCTGCGCCGACGCCGACGTGGAGGCCGCGGTGAAGGCGGTCATCATCGGCCGCTACTGGAACGCCGGCCAGGCGTGCCTCGGCTGCAAGCGCGTCTACGTCCACGACTCGGTCTACGACGACTTCGTGGGCGCGCTCGTGGAGCGCGTCGAGCGCTACGAGCCCGGCGACGGGACGGTCAAGGCGGAGAAGCCGCGCCTGCGCATGGGCCCGCTCCACACGCGCGCGAGCCGCGACGAGCTGCTCGATCAGCTCGAGGACGGCGCCGCCAAGGGCGGGGAGGTGCTCACGGGCGGCGGCACCGGCGGCCACGACAAGGGCTACTTCCTCGAGCCCGCGGTCGTCGCCGAGCCGGGCGACGACTCGCGCCTGGTGACCGAGGAGGTCTTCGGCCCGGTCCTCCCCGTCTTCCGCTTCACCGACTTCGACGACGCCATCAGGCGGGCCAACGACACGCGCTACGGGCTGGGCTCGTCGATCTGGACGCACGACGTACGCAACATCCATCGCGCGGCACAGGAGATCGACGCGGGCATGACCTGGGTCAACCAGATCCATTACGGCTACGACGAGCTGCCGTTCGGCGGCGTCAAGGACTCGGGCTTCGGCAAGGAGCACGGGCTCGAAGCGCTCGACAGCTACGTCGAGCTGAAGTCGGTCGTCGTTGGGGGCCTGGGCTGATGGCCGTCACCTACGCCGCCGACGGGCCCCTCGGGACGATCACGCTCGACAACCCCCCGGCGAACTCCTACGACGTCGAGATGATCGCCGAGCTGGGCGACGCCATCGACGCGGCGGCCGCCGATCCGAGCTCGCGCGTGGTGGTGATCCGCAGCGCGAGCGAGAAGTTCTTCTGTGCCGGCGCCGACATCAAGCGCTTCCTGGCCAACGACGTCGAGGCCAACATGGCGATGATCCGCACCGCCCACGCCGTGCTGGGCAGGATGGCGACGGCCGACAAGGCCTTCGTCGCCTGGATCGCCGGCCACGCGCTCGGCGGCGGGCTCGAGATCGCCCTGGCCTGCGACCTGCGCTACGCGGCCGAGGGGAGCTTCCGCCTGGGCACCCCGGAGGTCACGCTCGGGCTGCTGCCCGGCAACGGCGGCACGCAGCGACTGCCGCGCCTCATCGGCCGCGGCCCCGCGCTCGAGCTGCTGCTCACCGGCCGCCAGGTCACCCCCGACGAGGCGGCGCGGCTCGGCCTCGTCGGCGGCCTCTTCGCCGACGAGGCCGCGTTCACCGAGCACGTCGAGCGCCTGGCGGCCGGGCCGCCGGTCGCCATCGCCGCCATCAAGCGCTGCGTCCACGAGGGCGCCGAGCGGACGCTCGACGAGGGGCTGGCGCTCGAGCGCGAGCTCATCGAGCGGCTCTTCCGCTCACGCGACGCGACCGAGGGCCTCAACGCCTTCGTCGAGAAGCGCAGCCCGGAGTTCGTCGGCGCATGAGCGCGACGGGCACGGCCACGCTGGAGCGCGGCGCCTTCATCGACGGCGCCGCGGAGGCGATCGACGGCGACGCGCTGACCATCACCGACCCGGCGACGGGCGCGCTCGTCGGCCTCGCGGCCAGCGCGTCGGCGCAGGCCGTCGACCGCGCAGTGCGCTCGGCCTTCGCCGCCTACGGCGAGTGGTCGCGACGTTCGATTACCGACCGCGGCGCCATCCTGCGCGCCGGGGCCGAGGCGCTCGAGCAGCGCGTCGAGGAGCTCGCGCCCGGCCTGGTGGCCGAGCAGGGCAAGACCGTGCGCGAGGCGCAGATCGAGCTGCGCAAGGCGGCCGACACGCTGGACCACTACGCGGGGCTGGCCAAGCAGGTGCGCGGGATCGCGGTGCACGGCCTCGATCGCGGCGTCGAGGGCCGCGTCCTGCGCCGGCCGCTGGGCGTGGTCGGCGCCATCGTCCCGTGGAACTTCCCCACGACGCTGCTCAGCAACAAGCTCGGTCCCGCCCTGCTGTGCGGCAACACGGTGGTGGCCAAGCCGGCCGACACCACCCCCTTCACCACGCTGCGCCTGGCGGAGATCCTCACCGAGGCCGGTCTGCCGCCCGGCGTCCTCAACGTCGTGCCCGGCACGGGCCCCGTCGCGGGCGAGGCGCTCGTGACGCACCCGCTCGTGCGCAAGGTCGCGTTCACGGGGTCGACGCCGACCGGCGAGCGCGTGGCGATGCTGGCCGCCAAGGGCACCAAGCGGGTGACGCTCGAGCTCGGCGGGTCGGATCCGATGATCATCTGCGACGACGCCGACCTCGCCAGGGCGGCCAGCGCGGCGAGCATGGGGCGCTTCTACAACTGCGGCCAGGCGTGCCTGGCCATCAAGCGCGTCTACGTCTTCGACGCGGTCGCCGACGAGGTCATCGAGGCGATCGCCGCCAAGGCGCGGCGCCTGCGGGTGGGCATCGGCACGCGCGAGGGCGTCCAGATGGGGCCGCTGCACACCGAGCGCCAGCGCGCGCTGCTCGAGGATCAGCTCGCGCGCACGCTGCAGCGCGGCGGCGAGGTCGTCGCCGGCGGTGGACGCCCGAGCGACGCCGAGCTCGCCAACGGCTGGTTCCACGAGCCCACCGTCGTGGTCGACCCGCCCCACGACTCGCCGATGGCCGCCGAGGAGGTCTTCGGGCCGGCGCTCCCGATCTGGCGCGTGCGCGATCTCGACGAGGCCCTCGAGCTGGCCAACGCGTCGCCGTTCGGCCTGGGGTCGTCGGTGTGGACCCGCGACCTCGACCGCGCCGAGCGCGCCGCGGCCGAGCTCGAGTGCGGCTACACCTGGGTCAACTCGCCGACGAAGGTCTACGACGAGCTGCCCTTCGGCGGCGTCAAGGCCAGCGGCTACGGCAAGGAGCACGGCTCCGAGGTGCTCGACCACTACAGCGACCAGAAGTCCGTGGTCGTGAGGCGAGAAGGCGTCTAACGTGCGCAGGGGTCGCAGTAGGTAGCAGGAGGAGAGCAGCATGCTGGCCACCACCGTCCTTCCCGAGCGCTACAACGCCGGCCGCCTCGTCGATCGCAACGTCGAGGCCGGCCGGGGCGACAAGACCGCCTACCTGGCGCCCGACGCGACCCTGACCTACGAGGAGCTGCGCCGCCAGGTCAACCGCACCGGGCATCTCCTGCGCGCGCTGGGCGCGCGCCGCGAGGACCGCGTGCTCATGGTGCTCGACGACTCCACCGTCTTCCCGATGGCCTTCCTGGGGGCCATGAAGATCGGCGCCGTCCCCGTCCCGGTCAGCCCGCTCGACCGCATCGACAACTACCGCCACTACGCCGAGGACTCCTACGCCGGCGTGGTCGTCACCGACGAGGGGATGCTCCCGCGGCTGCGCGAGGCGCTCGAGGGGCTCGAGGTTCGCTACGTCGTCCGCGGCGTCGAAGAGGCCGACGTGACCGAGCTCGACGCCGGCCTCGGCGCCCAGAGCGACGAGCTCGAGGCCTGGCCGACCCACCGCGACGACATGGCCTTCTGGCTCTACAGCTCGGGCTCGACCGGCAAGCCGAAGGGCGTCGTCCACCTCCACCACGACATCGAGGTGACGTGCGAGACCTTCGCGCGCCAGGTGCTCGGCCTGCGCGAGGACGACGTCGTCTTCTCGACCACGAAGCTGTTTCACGCGTACGGCCTGGGCAACGGCCTCTCGTTCCCGCTGTGGTTCGGCGCCACGGCGGTCCTGATGAGCGGCCCGACGCGACCCGAGCCGATCCTGGCCAAGCTGCGCGAGCACCGCCCGTCGGTGTTCTGCTCGGTGCCGGCCCTCTACAGCATGCTCGTGCGCGACGAGACGGCCGACGGCGCGCTGGAGTCCGTGCGGCTCTGCGTCTCGGCCGCCGAGCCGCTGCCGCCGCACACCTTCGACCTGTGGCGCGAGCGCTTCGGGCTCGACATCGTCGATGGCATCGGCTCCACCGAGATGCTGCACATCTTCTGCTCCAACCGGCCCGGCGCCGTCATGCGCGGGACGACGGGCGAGGCCGTGCCCGGCTACGAGCTGCGCATCACCGACGAGGCCGGCCAGGTCCTCGACGGGCCCGCGGTCGGGAACCTCGAGGTGCGCGGCGATTCCTGTGCGGCCTTCTACTGGCACCAGCACGAGAAGACGAAGTCGGCCATGCGCGGCGACTGGTTCTGCACCGGCGATCGCTACGAGCGCCGGAAGGACGGGGCCTACGTGTACGTCGGACGCACCGACGAGATGCTCAAGGTCGGTGGCCTGTGGGTCTCGCCGGTCGACATGGAGCACGTCATCGTCGAGCACCCGGAGGTGCAGGCCGCCGGCGTCGTGGGCGTCCTCATCGACGACGCGAGCCGGATCGCGGCCTTCGTGGAGCGCCGCGACGCGACGACGCCGGACGACGAGCTCGCCGAGGTGCTGCGGACGATGTGCAAGGAGCGCCTGCGCCGCTACGAGTACCCGCACGTCGTGCACTTCGTCGACGAGCTGCCGCGGACGCCCAACGGCAAGGTCCAGCGCTTCAAGCTGCGCACCCTGGCGCAGGAGCGCGCCGGGGCGCAGTCGAGCCTGACGTAGGAGGCCTACGGCACCCCGGCCGCGCGCTACCGCTGCGGCGCGGCCCTCATACCTCCTCGTGCATGCCGATGGCGCGCTCGAGGTCCTCGTGGGCCTTCCTCGTCTTGCCCTCGCGCTGCTCGAGGAGCGCCGCCGCGATGGCGTCGAGCTTGCTCTGGATGGCGTGCTCGGCGCGCAGCTCGGAGTTCTTGAGCAGCGCCAGGAGCAGCAGCGCCACCGCGGCCAGCGCATCGCCGGTGAGGTGCTGCCACTCGGTCGCGAGCCCGAGCACGTGCGTCGTCAGCCAGAGGGCCACGAGCACCACGCAGAGGCCGAAGAACGTCGGCGAGCTCGTGAAGTTCGAGGCGTTCTCGGCGAAGCGGTCGAAGCGTCCGCGCTTTCCGAGCTCGCCCCGTTCCGTGGGGTGCTGTGCGATCACGGTGCAGGCATGCCCGCGCGCCGGTGCAGCCAACCAGCGTTGCTTTCCAACCGCGATGCGGCGAGGCACCGCGCGATGCGGCTACGTTGGGACTCCCCCAAAACCGGCGGCCGGTGTGCTCTCCCTTCAGGCCAGGCCACACCGGCCGCCATCGCGTGCGGAAGCGCGCTAAGAGACGCCTCACACCGACCGGCGGCGGAGCATCTCCAGGTCCAGGAGCGTGATGGTGCGCCGGCCGGTGGCGATCCAGCCAAGCTCGCGCAGGGTGCGCAGGGCGCGAATCGCCGCCTCGCGTGACGAGCCCGTCCAGCCCGCCAGGTCCTCCTGGGTGATGGCGATGTTGATATCGGTCCCGCTGTGGCCCGGCTCACCGAAGCGCTCGGCCAGCTCGACCAGCCGCGAACACACCCGGCCGACGGTGTCCTGGGCCAGGAACTCGACGCGCTTGTGGTCGGCGTCGCGCAGGCGTCGGTTGAGCACGCGCACGAGGACGAGCGCGACCCCGGGCGTGTTGTGGAGGTAGGCCACGAACGCCTCGCTCGACACCGAGAGCACCTCGACGGGCTCCAGGGCGGTCGCGGTGGCGGACCGCGGCGCGCGGTCGATCGCCGACATCTCGCCGATGAGCTCGCCGGGCACGCGGATCCCGAGCAACGCCTCGCGGCCGCTCTCGGTGGTGGCGCTGAGCTTCACCCGTCCCGAGAGGAGGACGAGCACCGCGTCGCCGGCCTCGCGCTCGTTGAAGAGTCGCGCGCCGACGGGATAGCGCCGCAGGCGGCCGAGCGCTCGAAGCTCGTCGACGTTCCCTTGGCTGAGGGCATCGAGGAAGTGCAGGTCGCCAGAGTCGGCCACCGCGACGGCGATCCTCCCACCTTGTCGCGTGGCGGCGCAAGCGTGACGAGGCTCACGCTGCGAGGGGGTCGAATGACGCGGTGGCGACGGTCATCGGATGGGACGTTCCCTCCCACACCGGAGGACGCACGAGAGCGCTCTCCACGTCACCAGGAGGGGCAATGCTCCAGCCGAGAAACCTCAAGCGGTCCTTCGCGATGGGTCTGGCCGTCTGCGCGATCGCGCCCGCGAGTGCCGCGGCCGCGCCCGCCATCGACGTCCAGGGCGCGGCCGTTCCCCCGCCCCAGGGCCAGAGCGTCGCCGCCGGCGGCGGCCCGGGCGTGACGGCGCGGGACATCGCGCCGCAGAACCTGACCGCACCTGACCAGATCGACCGTGTCGCCCAGGCACAGCCGCGGACCAGCCTCCGCGGCGTGGGCGTCGTCAACCGCTCGGCCCCGGCGGCGCAGTCGGATGAGGGCGGCGTCGACGCCGGCGTCCTGATCGGCCTGGGCGGCGGAGCCTTCCTCCTGCTCGTCGGGGGCCTCGGTCTGGCGACGCGCAAGCGCGTTCAGACCGCCAGCCCGCATCAGCTGGCCTAGGGAGCGCACGGCCCTTGGGGCGCCGCCGTGCGCGGCGCCCCGAGGACTCGCTCATGAGGAGTCACCATGTTCCATCAGTTCGAGCTTGTGGGCGTTCGCCTCTCGCTGCAGCGGCAGCAGTGGTCGCGCCCGGAGATCCGTGCCATGGCACGTCGCCGCCGCGCCGTCAGGCGGCGGCGACTGCAGGCCGTCGTGCTCGCGCCACCGCGGCCGCGCCGCCGCGAGGCGCGCCACGAGCGGGTGAGGTCATGAGCATGCGCATGCCTGACGACCCCTTCGTGTTCCAGCTTCCGTCCCGCGAGCGCGAGATGGAGATCGAGCACGTGCGGCTGGCGTGGCGCGACGCCTGTGCCGACGCGCGCCTCGCCTATCTCGCGTGGCAGGAAGCGCGCCCCTCCCAGGCGCGTGAGGCCTTCGCGGGTTACCTCGCGGCGGCCGATCGCGAGACCGCGGCGGCGCTGGCCGTCGTCTCGACACCGTCCGTCCAGGCGAGCCTCACTCTCCCAGCCGCTCCCCGCTGACCGGGTCGAACAGGTGGACCTCGTCGAAGCGCGGCCGCAGGCCCACGCGCTGGCCGGTCGCCGGTGGGTGGCGAGCGTCGGCGCGCGCCACGAGGCGAGCGTCGCCGCCCGGCAGCTCGGCGCGGCAGAACGCGTAGGCGTCGGCGCCGAGCTCCTCCACGACCTCGACGTGACCCACCAGGCCGTCGTCGGCGAGCTCGAGCGCCTCGGGCCGCAGCCCCACGACGATCTCGCGTGAGCCGTTGACGCCGGGGGGCATCGTCAGCTGGCGGCCGCCGAGCTCGGCGCGCCCGTCGACGATGGGCAGCGTGCACAGGTTCATCGCGGGCGAGCCGATGAAGCCGGCGACGAACAGGTTGGCCGGCCGGTCGTAGAGCCGCCGCGGCGTGTCGCACTGCTGCAGGCGCCCGTCGCGCAGCACCGCCACCCGGTGCCCCATCGTCATGGCCTCGACCTGGTCGTGGGTGACGAACACCATCGTCACTCCCAGCCGCGACTGCAGCGAGGCGATCTCGGCGCGCATCTGCACGCGCAGCTTCGCGTCGAGGTTCGAGAGCGGCTCGTCCATCAGGAAGACGGCCGGCTCGCGGATGATGGCCCGGCCCATGGCCACGCGCTGGCGCTGGCCCCCGGACAGCTGCGAGGGCTTGCGCGCAAGGTAGGGCGTGAGGTCGAGCAGGTCCGCGACCTCGCGCACGCGACGGTCGCGCTCGGTGCCCTTGACGCGCGCCATGTTCAGCGGGAAGCCCAGGTTGGCGGCGACGTCCAGGTACGGGTAGAGCGCGTAGTTCTGGAACACCATCGCCACGTCGCGGTCCTTGGCCGGGTCGTCGCTGACGTCGCGATCGCCGATCCACACCGCGCCCGCGTCGACCTCCTCCAGGCCGGCGAGCATGCGCAGCGCCGTGGACTTCCCCGAGCCCGAGGGACCGACGAGCACCATGAGCTCGCCGTCGCCGATCTCGAGGTCGAGGCCGTCCACGGCGGGTTGGTCGGATCCCGCGTAGAGCTTCGTCGCCTGTTCGAAGCGCACCTCAGCCATCGCTCGTACTCCCCGTGGTCGCAAGCTCCTCGCCGCTCTGGATCGCCTCCGCCAGCGCGCGCCGCAGGCGCGCGTGCGCGTCCGCCGGGGCGTCCAGGTCGTCGAGCCCGAGCAGCGCGGCGCCGACGATCGGCGGCTCGGACACGACCCGCGCGACGATGTCGGGCCCGACCGCGCGCAGGCCCTCGGCGATGGCGCGCTGCAGGCGCCCGTTGGCGGCGCGCATCATCCCGCCGCCGAGAAGGACCTCGACCGGCACGTCCATGAGCCGCAGGCGCGTGAGCGCCACGCGAGCGAACGCCACCACCTCGGCGGCGAGGCGGTCCACGATCTCGGCCGCCACAGGGTCGCCGGCGCCGTCCTCCCCGGCCTCGGCGAGCACGATGGGCGGCAGCTCGAGCACGCGGCGCATCGGGATGCGCCCGAGGTGGATCTCCTCGGCCAGGGCCTGCGGCGTCGCCACGCCGAAGTGCGCGGGCACGGCGTGCTCGAGGGTCGTCTTGGGCCCGCGCCCGTCCTCGCTGCGCGCCGCCGCCCACATCGCCGCCAGGCCGACGTCGTGCCCCCCACCCCAGTCCCCGGTGATCGTGCCGAGGGCCGGGAAGCGCGCGCGGCTGCCGTCGGGCGCGACGCCGACGCAGTTGATCCCCGCGCCGCACGTCACGGCGACGCCCCAGCCACGCTCGGTGCCCGCCCGGAGGATGGCGAAGGTGTCGTTGCTGACCGACGTGCGCGCCGCCCACCCGCGGGCGGCGATCGCCTCCTGGAGGGCGCGCTCCTCCAGCGGCAGGTCCGCGCCGGCGAGCATCACGTGCCCGACCTCGGCCACCGGGTGCCCGCCGCCGAGGCCCGCGTTGGCCAGCGCCGCGGTCAGCAGGTCCTCGAGCACGCGCAGGCAGCCGTCCAGGCCGACGTGGTGCGGCGAGGTCAGCGGTCCGCGCGCGAGGCCGAGCACGGCACCGTCGGCGCTCACCAACGCGAGGTCGGTCTTGGAGTTGCCCCCGTCCACGGCCAGGACGACGGGCAGGCTCACGGCCGGGCCCCCGCGGGCGACGCGAACTGCGGGAGGTGCGCCGCGTCGGCCTCGATCAGGCGCTCGAGCAGCGGCGCGACGGTCCCCCACTGCCCGACGAGCGGGTGGGCGAGGAGCGCCTTGCGCGCCACGACGCGGCTTCCGGTGAGCGCCGCCTGCACCGCCAGGCGCTCGTAGGCGGCGACGTGAGCGGTGAGCCCCAGAAGCTCCGGGGCCAGCGGCGGCTGGGGGAGCGGGTGCGCGCCGCCCGCGTCGACGCGGGCCGGGAGCTCGACGACGTCGTCCTCGGCCAGGCCGCCGAGGGCGCCGCCGTTGCGCACGTCGACGACGTGCACCCTGCCGTCGCCCGTCGCGAGCGAGGCCACCAGCCGCGTCGCCGCCTCGCTGTAGTAGGCGCCGCCGCGCTGGTCGAGCAGCGCCGGCTTGGAGGCCAGCCCCGGGTCGGCGTACATCTCGAGCAGCTCGCGCTCGATCTCGGCCACCCGCGCGGCCCGCGGGGTAGCACCGGCGATCTGCTCGGCGAGGACCTCGTCGTGCGCGTAGAAGTAGTGCAGGTAGTACGACGGCACCGCGCCGAGCTCGTCGAGCAGGCGACGCGGCAGCCCGGCCAGCTCGGACAGCTCGTCGCCGTGCGAGGCCAGCAGCTCGGGCAGCACGTCGCGGTCGTCGAGCCACACCGCCCGCACCCACGTGAGGTGGTTGAGGCCGACCTGGTCGACGACCAGGCGGTCGGGCTCGACGCCCAGCCACGGCGCCATCGCCCGCTCGAAGCCGATGGCGACGTTGCACAGGCCGATCGCGCGATGGCCGTCGTCGAGCAGCGCGCGGGTGACGATGCCGACGGGGTTGGTGAAGTCGACGATCCACGCGCCGGGCGCGGCGCGCTCGCGCGCGCGGCGCGCGATGTCGAGCACCACGGGGACCGTGCGCAGCGCCTTGCCGAAGCCGCCGGCACCGGTCGTCTCCTGGCCGATGCAGCCGCAGGCCAGCGGCACCGTCTCATCGGAGAGCCGGGCCGCCTGCCCGCCCACGCGGATCTGCACGAGCACGACGTCGGCCCCGTCGAGGGCGCGGTCGAGCTCGCCCGTCACCTCGAGGCGACCGCCGAAGGCCTGGCGCTCGAGCATCCGCCGCGCGAGCCCGCCCACCACCTCGCGGCGCTCGGCGTCGATGTCGTGCAGCGCCAGCTGCGAGATGGCCACGCGCTCGCCCTCGCGCGAAAGCCCGGACACGAGCTCGGGCGTGTAGGTCGAGCCGGCGCCGATGACGGCGATCTTCATCCCTTGACCCCCGTGAGCGTGACGCCTTCGACGAACGCCCTCTGCGCCGCGAAGAAGACCGCGATGACCGGGGCCATGAAGAGGATCGTCGCCATCATCGTCAGGTTCCACTGCACCTGGTACTGCGTGCGGAACTGCGAGAGCCCGAGCGACAGCGTCCAGTGGTCCTGGTTCTCGCTCGTGTAGAGCAGCGGCCCGAAGAAGTCGTTCCACGCGTAGAGGAAGGCGAAGAGCCCGACGGCCGCGATCGCCGGCTTGGCCAGCCGCAGGACGACCGTGAGCAGGATGCGCAGCTCGCCGCAGCCGTCGACGCGCGCGGCGTCGGAGTACTCCTCGGGGATGGTGAGGAAGAACTGGCGCAGCAGGAAGATCGAGAAGGCGTCGCCGAACCAGTTGGGGATGATCAGCGGCGCCAGCGAGCCGACGAGGTGCAGCTTGGACCACAGGACGTAGAGCGGCACCGCGGTGACCTGCGCCGGGAGCATCATCGTCGCCAGCACCAGGAGGAAGGCGGCGTCGCGCCCGCGCCAGCGCAGGCGCGAGAGCGCGTAGGCCACGGGGATGCTCGACACCAGCACGCCGATCGTCGAGAGCCCGGCGTAGAGCATCGAATTCAGCGTGTAGCGCCACAGCGGGGCCCGCGAGAAGACGTCGGTGACGTTGCTCCAGTGGAACGGATGCGGCCAGAGCTTCGACGACAGCGCCTGATCGGAGGTCATCAGCGCCGTGAGGAGCATGAACGCGAACGGGGCGAGGAACATGATGGCCAGGACGATGAGGATGCTGTGGTCGGCGATCGCGATGAGCGCGCGGCGGCGGCGCACCGGCCGCGGCGGGCGGCGGCGCAGCAGGGCGGCCGGCGTCGGCGCCGCGGGCGCCTCGACGGTCGCGCTCATCGCATCCCCGCCTGGTAGTGCACCCAGCGACGCGAGTTGCGGATGATGATCAGGGTGACTGCGAAGGCGACGATCAGCAGGACGATCGCCATCGCCGAGGCGTAGCCCATGTTGAAGAAGCGGAACCCCTGCTGGTAGAGCAGCAGCGGGTAGAACATCGTCGAGCCTTCGGGATACCCGAGCCGGTTGGCCGGGTCCGCGGCGTTGCCGGCCCCGCCGCCGACGATCGAACTGGCCACGTAGGCCTGCGTGAAGTACTGCAGCGCCTCGATGATGCCGATGACGACGGCGAAGAGGATCACGGGGCTGACCGACGGCAGCGTCACCCAGCGCAGGCGCTGCAGCGCGCCCGCGCCGTCGAGCTCGGCCGACTCGTAGAGGTGGCGCGGCACGTCGAGCAGCGCGGCCAGGAAGATGACCATCGCGTTGCCGATGCCCCACAGCCCGAGCAGCACGAGCGACGGCTTGGCCCACGACGGCGACTCGAACCACAGCGGCCCCGTGATGCCCAGCCAGCCCAGCACCGTGTTCACCGGGCCGGTCGCCGGGTTGAGGATGTAGGTGAAGCCGAGCGTCGCGGCGACCGGCGGGGCCAGCGTGGGCAGGTAGAAGACGGTGCGGAAGAAGCCGACGCCCGCCCGGGCGCGCACGATCATGGCCGCCACGCCGAAGGCGAACAGCACCTGGAGCGGGACGGCGAAGGCCATGAGCCACAGGGTGTTGCGCACGGCGTTTGAGATCTGCGGGTCGTGGTGCAGCATGAACGCGTAGTTGGCGGTGCCGATCCAGCGCGGCCGCGAGAGCAGGTCGTAGTGCGTGAACGACAGGTAGACGCTGGCCAGCAGCGGATAGCCGAAGAAGACCGTGAAGCCCACGATCCACGGGCTCATGAGTCCGAGCACCAGCCGCCGGCGCCGCCACGCCGCCCTGCGACGGCCCGCTCGACGGTCCCGCACCGGGAGCGATGGTGCGGGACCGCCACCTGCGAGCGGCGTCGCAGCCACTTACGGCACCTGCGATCCGGCCGAGTTCGCGAGCTGGGCGTCGATCTGCTTGTCGACGTTGGCCAGGCCGCCCGCCAGGTCGGTGACCTTCCCCGCCTGCCACTTGGCCACGAAGTCCTGGAACAGCTCCTGGTTGGCGCTTCCCGCCGCCGTGATCGGAGTCGTCGCGGTCTTGGGGTGCGCGAACACGTCGAGGAAGACCTTGAACTTCGGGTCGGGCGTCAGCTCTGAGGACTTCAGCGAGGCGGTCGTGGTCGGGACGTTGCGCAGGCCGTTGGAGAGCACGGCCAGCGCGTGCTCGTCGGTGGTCAGGTACTTCACGAGCTCCCAGGCCGCGTCCTTGTGCTTCGCGCCCTTGGGGATCCCGACGATGTTGCCCGTCACGTAGCCGGCGCCGTAGAGCTCGGGATGGCTGTCGGCCACCGGCATCGGCGCGGTGCCGTAGTCGAGGTCGGGGTGCTCGACCTTGATGAAGGCGGTGCGGTACTCGCCGTCGATCGCCATCGCCAGCTTGCCGCGCTCGAAGGCGTTGGAGGCCGAGAACTCCTCCCCCGCGCCCGCCTGCCAGCGCCTCAGCTTGTCGAAGCCGTAGAAGTCGATGAGGTCCTTCTGCCACTTCATGAACTCGACCCATCCGGGGTTCCTGGAGATCGCCGACTTGTCGTTGCCGTCGATCCACTGCGCGCCGAAGAGCGGACCGTAGTGGGCGGGAGCGTTCTCGTAGAAGCCCTGGGCCGGATCGAAGCCGACGACCTTGAAGCTGTCGCCGGACCGCTCGGTGAGCTTCTTGGCGTCCGCGGTGAGCTCGGACATCGTCTTCGGCGGCGCGGTGATGCCGGCCTTCTTGAAGAGGTCCTTGTTGTAGTAGAGGCCGTAGGTGTCGGCGAGCATCGGCAGCGCGCAGCGCTTGCCCTGGAACTGCGTGTAGGTCTGCACCGCCTGCGGGAACATGCTGGCGTCGATCTTGCTCTGGTCCATGTAGGGCTTGAGGTCGATCCACCCGCCCGACGCGCAGAAGGCGCCGGTGTTGTCGGCGGTGAACGACTGCGCGACGTCGGGGGCGTTGCCGCCGCGGATCGCCGCGATGATCTTGTCGTCGTTGACCCCGCCGACGGTCTTGACCGTGATCCACGGGTGCGTGCTGTGGAAGGCGGCGACCGCCCGCTTGATGACGCCGAGCTCACGGTTCGTGAACCCGTTCCACAGCGTGATGGTCACCGGCTCGCGGCCGGCGGTGGTGCCGCCGCCTGCGCTCGTCGTCGTGGACTTCGAGCCGCCCCCGCCGCCGCACGCGCCCAGCGCCAAGGCTGCGACGAGAGCCGACGCGATCGCCATGCGTCTCATTGAGACTCCTCCACCCTCTGGTTAGAGACTCTTACGAAGTGTGCACCGTAGTTGGCTGGCCCGGCCGCGTCAAGCGAGAGCGGTCGCGGAGCGTCGCGCCGTTGCGTTAGGCTCCCTGACGAGATGGCTGATCCTGCCCGCCCGCGCGCCACCGCGCCGCTGCTGAAGGACCTCAACGAGCGCACCGTGCTCGAGGCCATTCGCAGCAGCGCGCCGATCTCCCGTGCCGAGATCTCGCGTCGCGCCGGCATCTCCAAGCCGACCGTCTCGCTCGCCCTGCAGTCGCTGCTCGACGCCGGCCTCGTGCGCGAAGCGGCCCATGACCCCGGCGGCCCGAGCTACGGGGCGCTGTTCTTCGAGCCCGTCGCCGAGGCCGCGCTCGTGCTCGGCGTCGACGTCGGGGCGCGCTTCCTGCGCGGGGCGCTCTGCGATCTCAGCGGCGCCGTGCGCGCGCGCCACGACGTCGAGCTGCCGGTGCCGGACGCGACGACCGTGCTGGCGGCCGTGGGCGGACTGCGCGACGCGCTCGTGGCGGCGGCCGGTCTGTCGGGAGAGCTCATCGATGGCGCCGTCGTCGGCGTGCCCGGCGTCGTCGACGCCGAGAGCGGGCTCGTGGGCCTGGCCGACAATGTGCCCGGCCTCGAGGGCATGGCCTTCGCGAACGAGCTCGAGGCCGTGCTCGGGCTCCCGGCGCAGGTCGAGAACGACATCAACCTCGCGGCGCTCGGCGAGCAGTGGCGCGGCGTGGCCCGGGGCGTCGAGGACTTCGCCTTCCTGTCGATCGGCACCGGGCTGGGCGCCGGGGTCGTGCTCCATGGCGAGCTGCACCGCGGCCGTCACGGCGCCGCCGGCGAGCTCGACTACGTCGGCGCCGGCCTCGAGCTCGACCTCGACCCGTGTGCCGCCGCGCTGTCGGCCTTCACCGCTCGGCTGGCCGGAGCCGAGGGCGCCGTCACCTCCCTGCGGCCGCCCTACGACGCCCGGGACGTCTTCGCCGCGGCGCGCGGCGGCGACGCGGTCGCTCGCGCGGTCGTCGAGGACGAGGCCCGCCGCATCGCGCTCCACATCGTCCCCCTGGCCGCGGTGACCGACCTCGCGCTGGTCGTCCTCGGCGGCGGCCTCGGCGCCAACGGCGACCTGCTCCTCGAGCCCGTGCGCGCCCGCCTCGCTCAGTGGGTTCCCTACCCCCCGCGCGTCGAGGTCTCCAGCCTCGGCGAGGCCGCGGTCCTCACCGGCGCGCTCTCCGTCGGCGTCCAGCGCGCCCTCGACGCCGTGTTCGTCAATCGCACCCGCCCCGCACGGTCAGTCGCGACCGGCGGCGCCTAGCCGGTCACGCGGCGCGCGCTTCGACTGCCGCCGAGGTCAGCTCGCGCCGACGCCGTCGGCTGCATTGCGCAGCGCGGCGATGTCGAGCTTGCCCATCCCGAGCATGGCCTGCATCGCGCGCCGGGCGCGCTGCGCGTCCGGATCGCTGAACAGCTCGTCCATCCCGGTGGGCACGACCTGCCAGGACAGGCCGTAGCGGTCCTTCAGCCAGCCGCACGGTCCTTCCTGCCCGCCTTCGGACAGGCGCTCCCAGTAGTAGTCGACCTCGTCCTGCGTCTCGCAGTTGATCTGGAAGGAGACGGCCTCGCTGAAGCTGAACTCCGGGCCGCCGTTGATGCCGATGAACCGCTGGCCGTCCAACTCGAACTCCACGGTCATCACCATCCCGGCCGCTCGCGGCCCAGCCTCGGTGTAGCGGGCGACGCTCACGATCCGCGCGTTGTCGAAGACGGAGACGTAGAAGGCCGCAGCCTCCTCGGCCTCGGTGTCGAACCACAGGCTCGGCGTGATCCTCTGCTGCATGGCGCTGCGTCCTCTCGTGCGGCGGGAACAGCGTCCCGCGATGGCTCGTGCACGTGTAGACCGTCGCCGGCGAGCGAACTCATCGCTAGGGCAGCGCCGCCTCCGGGAACTCGCGCCAGATCGTCGCGTCGTCGATGCCAGCGCTCGCCACCTTGTCGAGGGCCTCCGACTCGTCGTCAGCGGGGACCTGGGCGACGTAGCCGGTGGAGGCCGTCGGCGCGGGGTCCGCGGCGATCGTGCATCCGACGCCTTCCAGCGCGACGCGCTCGTCTGTGGTCAAGGCATGCTCGACGAGAACGTAGAACTCGGCCATGCCCGCGCCACTAGGCCGCTGGCCCGGTGCGTCCACCGCCCGGGTCGAGGCGAGCGGTGGCGGTCAGGGCTCGCGCACCGGATCGTAGGAGGCCTCGCGCGTCGTCGGGACGCCTGACGAACCACCTTCGGGCTCGCCGACGGCCGTGCCCCGCAGGGCACCAAGGATCAGGGGCACGACGAGCACCCCGAGCCCGACGGCGATGATCGGGATCAGGAACAGCGGGTTGGCGACGCCGATCAGGATGAGCAGCACGACGGCCGCGAGGACGACGAAGAAGACGGCTCCTGCCATACCGGCGGCGTGCCCGCTCCGGGGCGGGCGCCAAACGGTCGCGCTGCGCTGCTACGAGGCGAGCGCCAGCTCGCGGTGCTTGCCGGCGAACCGATCGCCGACCTCGACCAGCACGTCGAGCATCGCCTGCTTGGCCGGCGAGCAGAACGAGTCCTTCAGCGTGGCCGCCATGATCTGGCGCGCCGGGGGGCGCGGCCCGAGCGAGCGCACCACGATGTCGTCGCGCATGGACATGAGCGCCAGGTCGGGGATGAACGACGCACCCACGCCGGCGGCGACGAAGCCCTGCATGGCGAAGTAGTCGTCGGAGTTGAACGCGATCCGGGGCTCGAACCCCGCGAGCTGGCACGAGCGCAGGAAGATCGACGCGTCGGGGCAGGACCCCGTGGTCCCGAGGATCCACTGCTCGTCGGCCAGCTCCTCGAGCTTCAGCCCGCGCTTGCGCGCCAGCGGATGGTCCTGGGGCAGCGCGACGTACATCGGGTCGTCGAGCAGATGGACGCGCTCGATCCCGTCGTCGGGCGCCGGCCCGAAGGCCACGGTGATGTCGAGGGCGATGTCCACCGTTCCGCCGCGCAGCTTGGCCAGCCCGGGTGCGGGCTCGGCCGGCTCGAGCGTGAGCTCCACCGCCGGGTGGCGCTCGCGGAAGATCGCGATCGCCTCGGGCATGAGCGACGCGCCCGCGCTGGGGAAGGCGGCGAGCCGCAGGCGCCCGCCGCGCAGGCCGGCGATGGCCTCGAGCTCGGCCTCGGCATCGGAGAGCCGTGCGAGGATGACGTCGGCGTGCTCGACGAGGACGCGGCCGGCGTCGGTCAGCCGCACCCCGCGCGCGTTGCGCTCGACGAGCGTCGTCCCGGCCTCGCGCTCGAGGGCGGCGATCTGCTGGGAGACAGCGGACTGCGTGTAGGCCAGCGCCTCGGCCGCGGCCGAGAACGAGCCCTGCGCCGCGACCTCGCGCAGCACCCGCATCCGGCGAACATCGAGCATAAGGCGAGCTTATCAACGCCTTGTCCGGATGGCACTCGTCCTCATAGGCGCTGCGCCCACCGGCCGGGCGCCCTACCCTGCCACCGGACGCTCGAACAGCGTCGAGAGCACCACCTGCGTCTGGGTCCGGATGATCCCCGGCGTGTCGCGGATGCGCTCGAGCGCCTCCTCGAGGTGTGCCGTGTCGCGGGCGCGGACGTGCAGGATCGCGCTTGCCTCCCCGGCCACGGTGTAGGCGGCCGCCACCTCGGGATGCCCGGCCACGGCGTCGCGCACCTCGGCCGCCGCCATCCGCCCCTCGCAGAACAGCGAGACCAGCGCGTGCGTGCGCCAGCCCATGGCGCCCGGGTCGACGACCGCCGCGTAGGACCGGATCACGCCGTCGGCCTCGAGGCGGTCGACGCGGCGCTTCACCGCCGGCGCGCTCAGCGACACCCGCTGGCCGATGGCTTGGAAGGAGGCGCGGGCATTGGATCGCAGCTGCGCAACGATCTGCTGGTCGATTGCGTCCATGACGCCATGCTAATGCGTCCAGGCGCAACGTATCGGCATTGAGGCTCGCCCGCAACGGGAGAATCATTCACCACGCGCCCGCGACGAAGGAGAGCACGCAGCATGGCCCAGCAGGCTGCGCCGGCCCCCGCCACCACACCGACCCCCGATCACGACTTCATGCCGCTCAACGGCATCCACCACGTTGAGCTCTACGTCGGCAACGCGCTCCAGGCCGCCTACTACTACGCGCACGCGTTCGGGTTCCGCCGCATCGCCTACCGCGGCCTCGAGACGGGAACGCGCGACCACGTCTCCCACGTGCTGGCGCAGGGCCGCATCCGCCTGGTCCTCACCGGCGCCCTGCAGTCCGACTCCCCGATCGCCGCCCACCAGCACAAGCACGGCGACGGCGTGAAGGTCATCGCCCTGAGCGTGCCGAGCGTCGAGCACGCCTATCGCGAGGCCACCAGCCGTGGCGCCGAGGGCCTCGCCGAGCCCCACGAGGCCTCCGACGAGCACGGCACGGTCCGGGTGGCCACGATCAAGGCCTACGGTGAGACGCTGCACACCTTCGTCGAGCGCAACGGCTACGACGGCCCGTTCCTGCCCGGCTTCGAACCCGTCGAGGACGACACGCAGGACAGCGGCATGCTCCTCGCCGTCGACCACATCGTCGGCAACGTCGAGCTCGGCGCGATGGAGACGTGGGTCAAGTACTACGAGGACGTCTTCGGGATGACCGAGATGATCCACTTCTCCGACGAGGACATCTCGACCGAGTACTCCGCGCTCATGTCGAAGGTCGTCAGCGACGGCAAGGGCCTCGTCAAGTTCCCGATCAACGAGCCGGCCGAGGGCAAGCGCAAGTCGCAGATCGACGAGTACCTGGAGTTCTACGAGGGCGCGGGCGCCCAGCACCTCGCCGTGGCGACCCGCGACATCGTCGGCACCGTGGCCGCGCTGCGCCAGCGCGGCGTGGAGTTCCTCACCATCCCGCCGGCCTACTACGAGGACGTCCCGGTGCGGGTGCCGGCCGTCACCGACCAGCTCGCCGACCTGCGCGAGCAGGGCATCCTCGTCGACCGCGACGACGAGGGGTACCTGCTGCAGATCTTCACCAAGCCCGTCGGCGACCGCCCGACGATGTTCTTCGAGATCATCGAGCGCCACGGCGCGCGCGGCTTCGGCGACGGCAACTTCAAGGCCCTGTTCGAGGCGATCGAGCGCGAGCAGGAGCGCAGGGGGAACCTCTAGCCATGCGGTACCACAGCCTGGGCGACGTGCCCGCCAAGCGCCACGCGCAGACGCGGCGCAACGGCCAGCTCCTCACCGAGGAGGTCCTCGGCTACGAGGGCTTCTCGGGCAACGAGTCGATCCTCTACCACCTCCACTCGCCCTGCCGGCTGGACGAGGTCGGCCAGTTCCGCCCGCTCGTCAAGGAGTCGTGGGTGCCCGACGCGCACGTGCACCGGCTGGCCGACGCCAACCAGGTCGAGCCCGGCGGCGACGCGATCGAGGGCCGGCGCCTGCTGATGTTCAACGGCGACATCGAGGTCTCGATCGCCAAGCCGACCGAGGCCCACGAGGGCTTCTATCGCAACGGCGAGGGCGACGAGGTCGTCTACGTGCACCGCGGCGGCGGGGTGCTACACACGATCTTCGGGCGGGTGCCGTTCCGAGAGAAGGACTACGTCGTCATCCCGCGCGGCACGACGCATCGCTGGCGGCTGGACGAGGACGCCGAGCAGTACTGGGTCTGCTTCCACACGCCCGGCGAGATCGAGACGCCCAACCGCTATCGCAACCGCTACGGCCAGCTGCTGGAGCACGCCCCGTACTCGCAGCGCGACTTCCACGGGCCGGTCGAGCTCGAGACGATCGAGGCCGAGGGCGAGTACGAGCTCACCGTGCGCGTGCGCGACGGCTTCCAGACCTACGTCCTGGACCGCCATCCCTTCGACGTGGTGGGCTGGGACGGCTACGTCTACCCCTACACCTTCAACGCCGCCGACTTCGAGCCACGCGCCGGGCGCTTCCACCTCCCCCCGCCCGCCCACCAGACCTTCCAGGGCCCGAACTTCGTGATCTGCACCTTCGCCCCGCGGATGCTCGACTGGGACGAGACCGCGGTGCCGATCCCCTACCACCACTCGAACATCCAGTCCGAGGAGGTCATGTTCTACGCCGACGGCGACTACGCCGCGCGCAAGGGCGTGGAGATCGGGTCGCTGACCCTGCACCCCTCGGGCCTCCCCCACGGACCCCAGCCCGGCACGGTCGAGAAGGCGCTCGGCGCCAAGTCGACCAGCGAGCTGGCCGTCATGTGGGACACCTTCCGGCCACTCAGGCTGACCACGCTGTGGCAGGCCGTCGACAACCCCGCCTACGCCTACTCCTGGAACGAGGAGAAGGCCGCGGCGCTCGACGCCCAGCCGGTGAGCTGAGGCCGACCAGGCTCCTAGCGAGGTACGTGCCAACGACGGAGGGCCCGTCTGGGAGCGGGCCCTCCGTCGGCGTGCGTTTTGACATGCTGCCGGCCGTGATCGGGGACTTCACGTGGCGCGACGGCAACCGCCTGGTTCGCTTCGGCCGCGGGGCCCTGGCGGACGCCGGCGAGCTGCTGGCTGAGGGCTACGTGCTGCTCACGACCGCGCGCGGGGCGCGCTCGGCTCCCGACGTGGTCGCGGTCGCCGGCGAAGTGCACGAGGTGCCCGACGGCCGCGTCGACGAGGCGGCCGGCGACCTGCTCGAGCAGCTCGGCGCTCGGGCCGGTGACGGCGCCGGCGAGCTCATCGTCGCCCTCGGCGGCGGACGCGTCATCGACACGGCCAAGGCCGTGGCGGCGGCTCGCGGCAGCGACGCGGCCGCCATCCCCACGACGCTCAGCGCCGCCGAGATGACCGGCGGGCATCGCCACGCGCGCGGGGTCGACCCCTCTACCCCGCACGTCCGCCCGCGTCTCGTGCTCAACGACCCGGCCCTCAGCGCGTCGCAGCCCGAGCACGACCTGGCGGCGTCGGCGGCCAACGCGCTCGGGCACGCGATCGAGGGACCGCTCACACCCCGCGCCTCGCCGGTGCCGGTCCTGACCGCGCGCGAGGCCGCCCGCCTGCTCGCGCGCGAGGACGACCGCGACGCGCTGGCGCTCGGCGCCCTCCTCGCCGGTTGCGTGATCGACTCGACGGGCTACGGCCTGCACCACGTGCTCTCGCAGACCCTGGCTCGCTTCGCCGGCGTGTGGCACGGTCACGCCAACGCCGCCGTGCTGCCCCATACCACCGCCGCCCTGCGCCGGCGCGCGCCCGAGGCGCTCGCGGCGCTCGACGCGGCCGCCGGCGTCGAGATGGAGGCGCTCGCCCGGCGCTTCGCCCAGCGCGCCGGCGCCCAGCAGCTGCGCGATCTCGGAGTCAGCGAGGAGGCGCTCGAGCGGTGCGTCAGCGCCGCGCTCCAGCGCGCCGACCTGCACGACACGCCGCCGGCGGCCGACGAAGCCGAGATCCGCGCGCTCTACGAGGCGGCCTGGTGAGCGACGCGGACTGCTCCGTGCTCGACCTGCTCACCGAGCTCATGGCCAGCGCCGAGGGACGCTGCGCCTACGCCGAGGCGCGCCACGTCGAAGAGCGCGGCGAGGCCATCGCGGTGCTCAACGGGGGCATCGACGCGCTCGACAGCTCCGATTCGCAGGGCATCGGCGTGCGCGTCCGCGTCGGCGGCGGCTGGGGCTTCGCCGCCGCGCGCGAGGTCACGCGCGCTGGGGCCGAGGGCGCGCTGGCGCGCGCGCTCGCCATCGCCCAGGCCCAGCCCGCCGGGCCGGGGACGCCGCTCGCCCCGGTGGCGCCCGCGCGCGGTCACTGGTCCTCGCCCTACGAGGTCGATCCGTTCTCGCTCTCGCTCGAGGAGAAGCTCGGGCTGCTCTTCGAAGCCGAGCGCGCGCTGCGCATCGGCGACGAGCGTCTCGTGCGGACGGTCGCCACGGGCCGGGCCTGGCGCGAGCGCAAGGCGTTCGCCTCGACCGAGGGCGCGGCGTGCACGCAGGAGCTCGTGGCGGCCGGCGCGGGCATCGCCGCCTACGCCAGCGACGGCGCCGAGCTGCAGATGCGCAGCTACCCTGGCGCGCACGGCGGCGGGCTGGCCGCCGCGGGCGGCTGGGAGCACGTGCGCGGCCTGGAGCTGGCCGCGCACGCCCCGCGCGTGGCCAGCGAGGCGATCGAGCTCCTGAGCGCGCCGCCCTGCCCGGAGGGGACGCGCACGATCGTCCTCCACGGCGAGCAGGTCGCGCTCCAGGTCCACGAGTCGATCGGCCACGCGCTCGAGCTCGACCGGATCCTGCTCAGCGAGGCGTCCTACGCCGGGACGAGCTGGGTCTCGCCCACCGACCTCGGCACGCTGCGCTACGGCTCGGAGCACCTGCACATCACCGCCGACGCGACGCTGCCAGGCGGCCTGGGCTCCTTCGGCTGGGACGACGAGGGCGTGGCGGCCAAGCGCACCGAGCTCATCACGGGTGGCGTGCTCCGCGCGGCGCTGTCGGATCGCGAGAGCGCGGCCGCCATCGGCCTCGGCGCGTCGGGCGGCTGCGCCCGCGCCGACGGCTTCGCCCGCCAGCCCATCGTGCGCATGACGAACGTCTCGCTGGAGCCGGGCACCGTCCCGACGCTCGCGGACCTGATCGCCGACACCGGCGACGGGCTGTACCTGGAGAGCAACCGCTCGTGGTCGATCGACGACCGCCGCCTCCAGTTCCAGTTCGCCACCGAGATCTGCCGTGAGATCAGCGGCGGCGAGCTCGGCCGCCTCTACCGCAACGGCTCCTACGCCGGCGTCACCCCGCGCTTCTGGGGCGGGCTGGATGCCGTGTGCGGTCCCGACGAGTGGCGCCTGTGGGGCCTGACCAACTGCGGCAAGGGCGAGCCCGGGCAGGTCATGGAGGTCTCCCACGGCGCCGCCCCAGCCCGCTTCCGCGACGTCCAGGTCGGCGTGGCGTGACGGCCAGCGAGCCCGAAGCGCTCGAGCTCGCCGAGCGCGCGCTGTCCTTCGCCACCGGCGAGGCGCAGGCAACCGTCGTCCACGAGCGCTCGCTGCTGTCGCGCTTCGCCGTCTCGCGGCCCACGCAGGCGACGCAGGTCGACGACGTGACCATCTCGGTGCTGCGCGTGCACGACGGCCACACCGGCTCGGCCGACACCAACGAGTCGACCGACGAGGCGCTGCGCGACGTCGCCGCACGCGCCGACGCGGCCGCCCGCGCCGCCGCCGCCGCGGCGGGGGCCGCGGGCGACTACCCCGGACTGCCCGGGCCGGCGCCCCTCCGCTCGCACGACGGCTTCGACGCGCGCACCGCCGCTCTCGACCCGCGCGAAGCGGGCATCGCCCTGCGCACGGCCTTCGACGGCTGCGCCAAGCACGACCTGCAGGCCTTCGGCATCTGGACGGCGGGCCTCGTCGACACCGCCATCGCCTCGAGCACGGGCATCCGGGCGCACGACGTCCTCACCGACGCCTACATGAAGGTCATCGCGCGCGACGCGGACGGGCGCACGGGCTGGGCCGCCGACGCGGGAACCGCCATCGCGGCACTCCAGCCGCTGGCGCTCGCCGAGCGCGCCTCGGCGAAGGTCACGCGCGAGGAGCCGCTGGCGCTCGAGCCCGGCGAGTACCCGGTGGTCCTCGAGCCCGACGCCGTCGGGACGCTGCTGGACTTCCTCGGGGCGCTGGGCTTCAACGGGCTGGCGCACACCGAGGGCCGCGGGGCGCTGGTCGACCGGCTCGGCCAGCGCGTGGCCGCGCCCGCCGTCAACCTCTCCGACGCGCCGTCCTTCGTGCGGACGCTGCCGCGCGCCTTCGACGCCGAGGGCGTGCCGAAGGCCCCGCTGCCGCTCATCCAGGACGGCGTGGCCCACGCCGTGGTGCACGACACGCGCTCGGCCGCTCGCGCCGGCACCGTGTCCACCGGCCACGCGCTGGCTCCGGGTGGGGCGCCCTGGGGCCCCGCGCCCACGAACCTCGTGCTCGCCGGCGGCGGCGCGGCCGACGAGGCCGAGCTCATGGCGCCGATCGAGCGCGGCCTCTACGTGACGCGCGTGTGGTACGTCAACACCGTGCACGAGAAGTCGGCGCTGCTCACCGGGACGACGCGCGACGGCACCTTCCTCGTCGAGGACGGGCGCATCGGTCGGCCGATCAGGGACGTGCGCTTCACCGATTCGATCCTGCGCCTGCTGGAGGCCACCGAGGCGCTCACCGCCGGCCAGCGCCTGGTCGCCGACGCGGAGTTCTACGGCCGGCGCTTCGCCACCGGCGTGGTGACGCCCGCGCTGCGCGCGCACGGCTTCCGCATCACCGGCCAGACCGTGTAGCCCACCCGCCCCGGTCCACCCCGGAAGCGGTGCGGGAGCGCTACTCCCAGGGCTTCTTGATGAGCAGGATCGTGTTCACCGCGAACGCGATCGCGAAGCCGACGGTCCAGCGGTTGAGGTTGCGCTCGACGAGCGAGCCCCCGCCCAGCGGTCCCTGGCCGGTCCCGACCCCGAAGGCGCCCGACAGGCCGGCGTCCTTCCCCGAGTGCATGAGGATCAGGAAGATCAGGACGACGCAGATGACGACCTGGACGACGGAGAGGATCAGTTCCATGGGGCGCTGATGGTAGCGGCCGCCGCGCCTAACCGAGCTCGTCCAGGCGGCGAAGAAGCTCCATCGCCTCCGCCCGTAGCTCGCGGTCGAGCCCGCGCCAGTCCTCGTGCGACAGCTTGCCGGTGCGGAAGTCGAGCTCGGCATCGCGGATCTCGCGGTACTTGGCCTCCTTGGCCGCCTCGAGGTCCTCACGGCGCGCGGCCTCGACGTCCTCGGGCGCGGCGGCGCCGGCGCGCAACGGGCCGCTGACCAGCCACACGACGAGGCCGAGCAGCACGATGACGACGATCGGCGCCAGGACGTCCACCTACGCGCGGCCGTCCACCTAGGCGCGGCCGAGGTCGCGCGCCACGCGCCCGGCGTAGCCGGCGGTCAGCCGGCGACGGGAGGCGTCGGGCGCCGGCCACAGCGCGATCAGCCCGCCGGCGAAGACGATGATCCCGCCCAGCCAGATCCAGGTCACCAGCGGCGAGGAGATGATCCGGAACTGCGCGGGGAACACCCCCTGCTGGTAGACGGCCAGCAGCTTGCCGACGGCCTCGTACTGCTCCGTCGGCGGCCGACCCCGCGTCTTGGCGGCAAGGGCGTCGATGACCTTGTTGAGGTACTCGGGATCGGGGCGGATCGCCGTCCACAGGTCGCGCGTCAGCCCGGCCTTCATGCCGACCTCCGAGGTCGCGTTGCCCTCGAAGATGCCGCGCACGAGGCTGCCGGAGGCGAACGGCGCGGCCGACGGGTAGTAGCCGCGCTCGGTGCGCAGGGTCGTCACGTGGCGGCCGTCGCGCCGCACGTCGATCACGGCGCCCAGCGCCACGCGCTCCAGGCGCTGGCCGCGGTAGTCGGCACGGGCGGTGGCCTTCCTGTAGGTCAGCTCGTAGCCGCCGACCGAGGCCGTCTGCTTGGGACTCAGCCGCACGTCGCGCGCGTGCTGGAAGGCCGTGGAGGCCGCGACCCCCACGAAGAGCACGGCCATGCCCACGTGCACGGTGTAGCCGCCGTAGCGCCGCCGGTTGCGGCGCACGAGGCTCACCAGCGCGCGCGCGGGCCCCTCCGAGGCCATCGCCCGCCGAGCGGCCACCCCGCGCACGAGCTCCTGGCCGATGACGGCCACGACGAAGGCGGCGAAGGTGAACATGATCAGCGCGGCGACGTTGCCGGTCACCCCGAAGGCGACCAGCGCGACCGCCACCACCAGCCCCGCCAGCGCCGGCCGCAGGAAGTTGCGGCGCGCGTTGGCCAGCGTCGCGCGGCGCCACGCGATGACCGGCCCGATGCCCGAGAGCAGCACGAGGACCAGCGCGAGCGGCACGGTGTAGCGATCGAACCACGGCGGCCCGACCGCCGCCTTCTGGCCCGTCACGGCCTCGGAGATGAGCGGGAAGAAGGTGCCCCAGAAGACGACGAAGGCCAGGCCCACGAGGACGAGGTTGTTGCCGAGGAAGGCGGCCTCGCGCGAGAGCAGGGAGTCCAGCCGATGCTCGGTGCGCAGCGCCGCGCGCCGGGTGACGATGAGGTAGATCGACGCCCCGATCATGAGCGCGATGAGCGACACGAACGGCACGCCGAGCGTCGAGGCGCCGAAGGCGTGGATCGAGTCCAGGATCCCTGAGCGCACGAGGAACGTGCCCAGCACGGCCAGCGTCCCGGTGGCCAGGATGAGCGAGACGTTCCAGACCTTCAGCATCCCCCGCTTCTCCTGGACCATCACCGAGTGCAGGAACGCCGTCCCGGTCAGCCACGGCAGCAGCGAGGCGTTCTCCACCGGATCCCACGCCCAGTACCCGCCCCATCCCAGCTCGGCATAGGACCAGCGCGCGCCGAGCAGGATGCCGATGCCGAGGAAGAACCAGGCGGCCAGCGCGAAGCGCCGGGTGGCCCGGATCCAGTCGGCGTCCACGCGGCGCACGACAAGCGCCCCGATGGCGAAGGCGAACGGGATGGTCCACAGCGTGT
>DASVFT010000057.1:0-8005 GCA_036379935.1 Solirubrobacteraceae bacterium
CGCGGTAGCGGCTTTCTTGAGGCTCCCGTCGCTTGCCGGTGGCTGCCGCTGCCATGGCGCGAGCTTCTGGCGAGCGCCGGTCCCCGATGGTAGGCTGGCGCTGTTTTTCAAATGGCCAGTCTATTTTCTGTCGAACGCTCGCCGGCCCGGGGGCAGAGCTTGCTGGTGAGGCTCGTCGTACGGCGGGTCGCGCTCGGCCTCCTGACCCTCTGGCTGGTCTCGCTGGTCGTCTTCGCGGCCGTGCTCGCCCTGCCGGGCGACGCGGCGACGGCCATGCTGGGCAAGGAGGCGACGCCCGAGCGCGTCGCCGCGCTGCGGGCCCAGCTCCATCTCGGGGATCCCGTGATCAGCCAGTACCTGCACTGGCTCGGTGGCGTGCTGACCGGACACCTCGGCACCTCCGCCGCCTCGCAGGAGCCGGTCGGCTCCCTGATCGCCGATCGCGGCGTCAACTCGAGCTTCCTGGTCCTCGTCTCCGCCGCGGCGGCGGTGCCCCTCTCGCTGCTGATCGGCGTGTGGTCGGCGGTCCGGCGCGACCGTCCGCTCGATCACGTGGCGTCGACGCTCACGCTCGCGCTCGCGGCGATCCCCGAGTTCGTGATCGGCATCGCGCTGATCCTGGTCTTCGCCACCTCGCTGCTCACGGTCCTGCCGGCCGTCTCGCTCCTCGAGCCGGGCGCATATGCGTGGCAGAGCCTGTCGGTGATCGTGCTGCCGGCCGCGACCCTCGTGCTCTCGGTCACGCCGTACATCAGCCGCATCATGCGCGGCTCGATGGTCGAGGTGCTCGAGAGCGAGTACGTCACGATGGCGCGCCTGAAGGGCCTTGCCAACCGTCGCGTGATCTGGCGCCACGCGCTGCCCAACGCGATCGTGCCCGCGATCCAGGTGACCGCGCTCCAGCTCGCGTGGATGGCCGGCGGCGTCGTCGTCGTGGAGTTCGTGTTCCAGTACCCGGGCATCGGCGCGCTGCTGGTCAACGCGGTCGGCAACCGCGACCTCCCGGTCGTGCAGGCGCTGACCATGCTCATCGCCGCGGTCTACGTCGGCCTGAACGTCCTCGCCGACATCGCGACGATCCTCGTGACGCCGAAGCTGCGGACGGCGGGGAGGTGAGCGCGGCGGCGGTCCACGGCGGCGAGGGGAGCGCCGTGGCGGCGCAGGCAGACGAGGGCCACCAGTGGCTCGCGGTCGTCGCCCGGGCGGCGCGGCTGCGGCGCGCCCAGATCGGGGCGGCCATCGTCGGCCTCATCGCCCTCGTGGCGCTGGCCGGGCCGCTCGTGGCCCCCCACACGCCGACCGAGTTCGTCGGGGCACCGAACGCCGGCCCCTCGGGGACGGCGGTCTTCGGGACCGACGCGCTCGGGCGCGACGTCCTCAGCCGGTTCTTGAGCGGCGGACGCACGGTGCTGTGGATCTCGGCGGCGGCCACGCTGCTCGGGGTCGCCGCGGGCACCACGGTCGGGCTCGTCGCGGCCTATGCGCGCGGCTGGCTCGACGAGCTGCTCATGCGGCTCAACGACGTGATGCTCGCCTTCCCGCAGATCATCTTCGTGCTGCTGGCGATCTCGGTGGTCGGGCCGAAGCTGTGGCTGATCGTGCTCACGGTCGGCGCGACGCACGCGCCGCGCGTGGCGCGCGTGATGCGCGGAGCCGCGCAGCAGATCGTCGGACGCGACTTCGTCGACGCGGCCGAGGCGGTCGGCGAACGGCGCTGGCGGATCGTCTTCGGCGAGCTGCTGCCCAACGTCACCAGCACGCTGCTGGTCGAGCTCGGGCTGCGCATGACGTACTCGATCGGGCTGGTGGCCGCCGTGAGCTTCCTGGGCTTCGGGCTGCAGCCTCCGGCCGCCGACTGGGGCCTGATGATCAACGAGAACCGGCTCTCGATCACCATCCAGCCGTGGGGCGTGATGCTGCCCGTGGCGGTCATCGGGCTGCTGACCATCGGCGTGAACCTGATGACCGACGGCATCGCCCGCGCGGCGATCGGGATCGACCGGGAGGTCTCGGCATGAGCGCCGTGGCCGCCCCGGGGGCGCCGCTCGTGACCATCAGCGACCTGCGCATCGAGCTGGCCGACACGGGCCACGACGTCGTGGGCGAGATCACCGTCGAGGTGCGGGCCGGCGAGATCCTCGGACTGGTGGGAGAGTCGGGCTCGGGCATGACCACCGTGGGGATGGCCCTGCTCGGCCACGTCCGCCGGGGAGGACAGGTCGCCGGCGGCACGATCGAGGTGGCCGGGCGCTCGCTCACGGCGCTGGACGCCAGGACGCTGCGCGGCCTGCGCGGCGCGGTGGTGGCCTACATCCCCCAGGACCCCGCGACGGCGCTGAACCCGGCGCTGCGCATCCGCGAGCAGCTGGAGGAGGTGCTGGACGCCCACGCCCCACAGCGCGATGCCGGCGCCCGCCGGCGCCGCGTGCACGAGGTGCTCGAGGAGGTCGCGCTCCCCGCCGACGACGCGTTCCTGCGCCGCTACCCCCACCAGCTCTCCGGCGGCCAGCAGCAGCGCGTGTCGATCGCGATGGCCTTCATCGGCCGGCCGCGGCTGATCGTGTGCGACGAGCCGACGACCGGCCTCGACGTGACCACGCAGGCGCGCGTGCTGCGCACGGTACGCGAGCTGTGCCGCAGCCACGACGTCGCCGCGCTCTACGTGACCCACGACCTCGCCGTGGTGGCCGAGCTCGCCGATCGGGTGGCCGTGCTCTACGCCGGGCGCATCGTCGAGTACGGGACGCGCGACGAGCTCTTCACCGCTCCGCGGCACCCTTACACCCGGCGGCTGCTGCGCGCGGTGCCCGACATCGCGGGCCGGCGCGCGATCGTCGGCATCCCGGGGTACGCGGCGCTGCCGGGCAGCCGTCCCGACGGCTGCGCGTTCCACCCCCGCTGCGACCTCGCGTCGGACGAGTGCCGCGCCGCCTCTCCGCGCGCCAGCGAGGTCGGGCCCGGACACGAGGTCCGCTGCCACCACTGGGCGGACGACCGGTCCGGCCCGGCGGCCGACGCCCCCGGCCGCGCCCGCCGGCAGCGCGTGGGCGAGGACGTCGTGCTCTTGGCGCATGACCTCGACGCCTTCTATGGCAGCGCTCAGGCGCTCCACGGCGTGCGCTTCGAGATCCGGCACGACGAGTGCCTCGCGGTCGTCGGGGAGTCGGGATCGGGCAAGACCACGCTGGCCCGCTGCGTCGCCGGGCTGCACCGGCAGTGGAGCGGCGAGCTGCGCTTCGGCGGCGAGCGCCTCGCGGAGGTGGCGCGCCGGCGCTCGCAGGCCGAGCGCCAGGGCATCCAGTACGTCTTCCAGAACCCGTACGCGTCGCTCAACCCGCGGCGCACCGTGGGCCAGACGATCGCCCGGCAGCTCCAGCTCTTCTTCCCGGGACCACGGCGGGCGATCGCGCAGCGCGTGGCCGAGTGCCTCGAGGGCGTCGCCCTCTCGCCGCGCGCCGCGCGCCGCTTCCCCGACGAGCTGTCCGGCGGCGAGCGCCAGCGCGTGGCGATCGCCCGCGCCCTGGCCGCCCGGCCGCGGCTGCTCGTCTGCGACGAGATCACCTCGGCCCTCGACGTCTCGGTCCAGGCGGCGATCATCGAGCTGCTCGGCGAGCTGCGCGCCGGCACGGGGCTCAGCCTCCTGTTCGTCACGCACGAGCTGCCCATCATCCGCACCATCGCCGACCGGGTCGTGGTCATGAACGAGGGACGCATCGTCGAGCAGGCTCCGGTCGAGGAGATCTTCAGCGCGCCCACGGCCGCGTATACGCGCGAGCTGCTGGCGAACACGCCGAGCATCGAGGCGGCGCTCGCGCAGGGCACCGCGTGGCGCCCATGACGGCGAGCCCCGGCGACGAGCTGCGCGACGGCATCGGCGCGCTGGTCTTCCCGCGGAGCGCGGCTCTGGTCGGGGCGACGCCGCGCCGGCCCGAGATCATCGAGGGCGCGCTGCGCAGCGGCCTTCAGGTCTGGGGCGTGCACCCGGCGCGCGACGAGGTGCTCGGGCTGCCGTGCCGCCCGAGCGTGGCCGCGCTGCCCGAACGGCCCGACGTCGCGGTCCTCCTGGTCGGCCACCGTCGCGTCGAGGCCGCCTTCGAGGAGGCGGTGGCGGCGGGCGTGCGGGCCGTCGTCATCCCGGGGCTGGGCAGCGAAGCGGGGCCAGAGGCCGCCCCGATCGCGCGACAGATCGCCGCCCGGGCCGGCGCGCTCGACGTCGCCCTGCTCGGGCCCAACTGCATGGGCGTGGCCGCCCCGGCCGCCGGCTCGCTGTGGCTCGGCACCCTGCCGCATCGGTTTGCCGCGGGCCACGTGTCGGCGATCTCGCAGTCGGGCTCGGTGGCCGAGGCGCTCCTGGCGCTGGGCGGGCGGGTGGGGTTCCGCGCGGTCGTCTCGGTCGGCGGCGAGATGGCGCGCGACGCCGCCGACGTGCTCGGCTTCCTCGCCGACGACCCCGGCACGCAGGCCATCGGGCTCTTCCTGGAGACGGTCCGCCGGCCGGGCGCCTTCGCGCGCGCGCTCGCGCGCTGCGCCGAGGCCGAGAAGCCCGTCGTCTGCCTCAAGGTCGGACGCTCGGCGGCCGGCGCGCGCGCCGCCCTGGCGCACACCGGCGCGATCGTCGGCTCGGGCCGGGCGTTCTCGGCGCTCCTGCGCCGGTGGGGCGCGATCGAGGTGTCCGACTTCCACGACCTGGTGGAGACGCTCGAGGTCCTGGGTCGGCGGCGGCGGCCGCGCGGCCTGCGCATCGCGGGCATCTCGGAGTCCGGGGGCGAGGCGGCACTGCTCGCCGATCGCGCGCAGGACGCCGGCATCCCGTTCGAGCCCCTCGCCGGCGACCTCGCCGCCCGGCTCGTGGGCGAGTTCCCCAACTACGGCGAGCCGCAGAACCCGCTCGACGCGTGGGCGGTGGACGACGTCGAGGTCGTCTTCCCGCGCTCGCTGGAGCTGCTGGCCGGGTCGGGCGCCTACGACGTGCTCGTGGCCCAGATCGACGCGTCGCAGCACCGCGGCGAAGCCGAGCTGCGCTGGTGCGAGCTCATCGTGGAGGCGATCGGGCGCGTGACCGCCGGCACCGACATCTTCCCCGCCGTGACCACCATCGGCAGCGGCGATCCGCCCGATCGCATCGTCGGCCTGGCCGGCGAGCTCGACGTGGCGATGCTGCGCGGGGCGCGCAACGCCACGCGCGCCCTGGCCGCCGTCGCATGCTGGCGCCCGGCACCGCCGAGCGCACCCCCGACCCACGCGCGCGTGCCCCTCGACGACCTGCTCGCGACGGCCGGCGCGCTGCCCGAGCACGAGTCGGCGATCGTGCTCGAACGCTACGGCATCGCGTTCGCGCCGCACCGGCGGGCGCGCGACCCGGGCGAGGCCGCCGCGCTCGCCGCCGAGCTGGGCTTCCCCGTCGTGGTCAAGGTCGACGGTCCGGCGCACAAGAGCGCGGTCGGCGGCGTCGCCATCGGCCTCATGTCGGGCGAGGCGGTGGCGGAGGCCGCCGAGCGGCTGGGCGGGCGCGTGATCGTCGCGCGCCAGCTTCCGCCCGGGCCCGAGGCGTTCTGCGGCATGACCCGCGACGAGCAGTTCGGAGCGGTGCTGGCCGTGGGCTGGGGCGGAGCGCGCGTGGAGTCGCTGAGCCCGGCGGTCTCCCTGGCGCCGGTGAGCCGCGAGCAGGCGCTCGAGCTCGTACGCGAGGCCGGTCTGCCCGCGAGCGCCGAGCCGCTTGCCGACGTGCTCGTGGCGCTCGGCCGCATCGCCGAGGATCATCCGCACGTGAGGGAGATCGACGTGAACCCGCTGATCCTGGGCCCGGACGGTCCCGTGGCCGTCGATGCCCTGGTGGTCCTCGATGGCTGATCTCGTGACCTACGCCAGGCGCGGGGCGGCCGGCTGGATCACCCTCAACCGGCCGGACAAGCTCAACGCGATGAGCCACGCGCTCGTGGACGAGCTGGCGGACGTCCTGCGCCGGGCCGAGGCCGACGACGACGCGCGCGTGGTCGTTGTGACCGGCGCAGGCCGCGCGTTCTCGGCCGGCTACGACATGGCGGAGGAGGTCGGCGAGGAGATCGAGGGCGCCCTGGCCTGGCACGACGTCCTGTCGGTCGACGTCGCCGTCACGATGCAGCTCCTGCGGCTGTCGAAGCCCACGATCGCCGCGGTCCGCGGCTGGTGCCTCGCCGGCGGCTGCGAGCTGGCGATGGCGTGCGACATCGTCGTCGCCACCGAGGACGCGCGCTTCGGCGAGCCCGAGGTGCGCTACGGCTCCGGGCCGGTGACACTCCTGCTCCCCTTCGTGGTGGGGCACAAGCGGGCCAGCGAGCTGCTGTTCACCGGGGACGTGGTCGATGCGGCCGAGGCACGGCGCATCGGCCTGGTCAACCAGGTGGTCGGGCCGGACGAGCTCGACGCCGCCGTCGAGGCGCTGACGGCCAGGATCGCGCCGACGCCGCTCGCCGTGCTCCGACTCACCAAGCTGGCCCTGGTCCGTGCCTACGACGCGCTCGGCGTGGGCCAGGCCGTGAGCGCGAACCTCGACCTGTCGGCCATCCTCAACGCGGCCGACACGCCCGAACAGCGCGAGTTCGACCGCATCGCCGCCGAGCAGGGGCTGAAGGCCGCGCTCGCGTGGCGCGACGCGCGCTTCGGCGAGGGCCTGGGCTCCGGCGCCGCCGGCGACGGCGGCTGAGCAGCGCGCGGAGCCGTCGGGGGTTCGGCGCCGCCGGCGACGGCGGCTCAGCAGCGCGCGGAGCCGTCGGGGGCCCGTGCCGCAGCGCTCCTGGCGCCGCAGCGCTCGTTTGCGCGGCCCGCTTGACACGGGGTCGAGCCCGCGCCTAGATTTAGCAAAATCGTGCCATCATTTACTAAACCCGCGGTGCCGTCCGCACGCTCCACGACGCACCACGCCTACCGAGAGGGATCGCATGGATGAGCAGCGTCAGCCGTGGGAGCGTGAAGTCACGCGCCGCACCGTTCTCCGTCAAGCGGCGAGCGGCGGCCTCGCGCTGACGGCGCTGGCCGGATGCGGGGGCGGAGGGTCGAAGACGGCCACGACGACCACGAACGCCAAGCCGAAGACGCGCGCGGGCGGGATGCTGCGCGTGGGCGTCAGCGGCGGCGGCGCGCAGGACACGCTCGACGCGCACAAGGGCACGACCGACGCGGACTATGCGCGCACGGCCCAGCTCTACGATCGCCTCACCGAGTACGACCCGCAGAACAAGCTGCGGCTCTCGCTGGCCGAGGAGCTCACCCCGAGCAACGCGGCCAAGGAGTGGACCGTGCGCCTCCGGGAAGGCGTGACCTTCCACGACGGCAAGCCGCTCACCGCCGACGACCTGATCTTCACGATCCAGCGAATCACCGATCCCAAGGACCCGAAGAACGCGGCCTCGAGCCTGACGCTGGTCGACATCAAGGGCATGCGCAAGCTCGACGAGCGGACCGTGCGGATCCCCATGAAGGCGTCGATGATCGACTTCCCCGACCAGATGACGCGCCTGACCACGGGGATCGTGCACGAGGGCTACAACCCGAAGAAGCCGGTCGGCACGGGGCCGTTCGTGTACCAGAGCCTGTCGCCCGGCCAGCGCAGCGTGTTCACCAAGAACGCGAAGTACTGGCGCGACGGCGGCGCCGCGGTGGACGGCGTGACGATCATCAACTTCGCCGACGACACCGGCCGGGTGAACGCCCTGCTCGGCGGTCAGGTGGAGGCGATCACCAACCTGCCGGCCGCCCAGATCGCGGCGCTCGCAAGCAACCGCAGCGTGAAGGTCCTGAACTCCAAGACCGGCGCGTGGCAGCCGTTCACCATGCGCGTCGACGTCGCACCCTTCAACGACGTGCGCGTGCGCCAGGCGTTCCGGCTCATCGTCGACCGCCCGCAGATGGTCGAGCAGGTGCTCAGCGGCAACGGGCAGGTGGGCAACGACATGTACTCGCGCTACGACCCGATGTACGCGAGCGACCTCCCCCAGCGTGCGCAGGACCTCGAGCAGGCCAAGTCGCT
>DASVFT010000058.1:0-32200 GCA_036379935.1 Solirubrobacteraceae bacterium
AGGGGCCACGGCGGGTCCGGCGACGGGGCCGGTACCGTGGCGGCGGATGCCGCGCCGCCGGACCGAACGGGCCGTCGCCGACGCCGCGCCGCTCGAGACCGCGCGGCGCGCGGCGGGCGCGCGCGGCGCCGGCTCGCAGGACCCGCTCGTCGGCGAGATGCGCCGCGCGGGCCTGCTGCGGCTGCTCGTCCTGCACTTCCTGCGCGACGAGCCCTCGTACGGCGGGCGCCTGATCGAGCGCGTCGCCGAGGTCAGCGGCGGCCTCATCGGCGTGAACCCCAACACGATGTACCCGCTGCTGCGCGAGCTCGAGGCGCAGGGGCTCGTGGCGGGGGAGTGGGAGCACCCCGAGCGCCGCTCGCGGCGCTTCTATCGCCTGACTGACGCGGGCGAGGCGGAGCGAAGGCGCTTGGCGGGCGAGTTGGCGCCGCGGCTGGATGCGATCGCCGACAGCCTGGAGCGGATCCGGGCGGAGCTGCGCGTCTGATGGGTCGCGTCCGCGCCAGCATCGACGTGCCCGGCCTCGCCAGCGAGGCCGAGGCGCTGTGGTACGACACCTCGCGGTGGCCCACGTTCATCGACGGCCTGCACCACGTCGCGCGGCTCGAGGGCGACTGGCCGCATCCCGGTGCGCGCGTGCTGTGGGACTCCAACCCCGGCGGCCGCGGCCGCGTGCAGGAGCGCGTGACCGAGTACGCCGCCCGCGAGGGCCAGACGCTCGCCGTCGAGGACGAGAAGCTCCACGGCACCCAGCGCGTCACGTTCACGCCCACGGCGTCCGGCGTCACCGTCGCGCTCGAGCTCCACTATCAGCTCAAGGACACCAAGCCGGCGATGGCGCTCGTGGACCTGCTGTTCATCCGCCGCCCGCAGCGCGAGGCCCTCCAGCGCACGCTGCGCCGGTTCCGGACCGAGGTGGCAGCTGAACGCGAAGGTTCCGTATAGCCTCAGGTCCCATGTTCGTGTTCAAGGCCGCCGTGGTCGGCGCCGGCACCATGGGCGGGCAGATCGCCCAGACCATCGCCGGCGCCGGCGTCCCGGTCGTGCTCAAGGACGTCGAGGAGCGCCTGGTCCAGGCGGGCCTCGACGAGGCGCGGAACGTCACCCGAGGCCAGACCTCGAAGCTGGTCGAGCGCGGCAAGCTGACCGAGGAGCAGGCCGCCGCGCAGGTCGACGAGGTGATGGAGCGCATCCACGGCACCACCACCTACGAGGGCTTCGGCGACGTCGACTTCGTCATCGAGGCCGTGCCCGAGCGGATGGAGATCAAGCAGGCCGTCTTCGCCGAGCTCGACGCCGCCACGCCCGGCCACGCCATCCTCGCCTCGAACACCTCGTCGCTGTCGATCACCGAGATCGGCGAGGCCACCAACCGCCCCGACCAGGTCGTCGGCTTCCACTACTTCTACCCGGCCTCGATCATGCCCCTGATCGAGGTCGTCGCAGGCGACGACACCTCGCCCGAGACCGTTGGCGCCGCGGCCAACTTCGCGCAGGCGATCAGGAAGCAGCCGATCACCTGCGCCGAGGTGCCGGGCTTCGTCGTCAACCGGATCCTCACCGCCGGGATGTCCGAGGTCTGGCGTGAGCAGGAATCCAAGGGCCTGTCGATCAAGAAGATCGACGAGGGCGTCGGGGCCGCCAGCGTCGTGCCGGTCGGGCCCTACTTCCTGGTCAGCCTCCTCGGCCTCGACACCGTGCTGCACGTCGCCGAGCACCTCCACGAGTCCTACGGGGACGAGCGCTTCTACGTCCCCGAGACCATGCGGCGGCTGGTGGCCGAGGGCAAGCTCGGGGCGAAGACCGGCGGCGACGGCTTCTACTCCTCGCAGGGCGAGCCCAACGTCGAGGGCGACGCCGACCCCGACGTCGACGAGCTCGTCGAGCTGCTCACGCTCAAGACCTTCGTCGAGGCGAGCCTCGTGCTGGAGGAGGGCGTGGCCACGCACCGCGACATCGACGTCGGCCTGATGGCCGGCGCCGGCCTCGACCCGCGCCGCGGGCTCATGCCGCCCTTCATGAAGGCCGACCTCGAGGGGCTCGACGCGGTCCTCGAGCGCCTCGAGCAGGCGACCGAGCGCCACGGCGAGCGCTTCGCCCCGCCGCTGACCCTGCGCCGGCTCGTCGCCCAGGGCCGCCTCGGCCAGAAGAGCGGCCAGGGCTTCTACCCCTACGCGCAACCGGACGACGAGCAGCCCGGCGAGCTCGTCAAGCTCGAGACCCGCGGCGAGGTGGCCATCGCCTGGCTGGCCAACGGCCAGATGAACGCGATCGCGCCCCAGGTCATGGCCGACCTCGGCGCCGTCTGGGAGAAGGTCAAGGCCGCGGACGTGCGCGCGCTGGTCATCGCCTCCTCCAACCCGCTGCTGTTCTCCGCCGGGGCCGACATCAAGGCGTTCACGGACATGGACGAGGCCGGCGGCCGCGAGCTGGCCGACGCAGCCCACGCGCTCATGCGCGACCTCGGCCGCGCCGGCGTGGCCACCATCGCCGCCGTCAACGGCCTTGCCTTCGGCGGCGGCTGCGAGCTGGCGATGGCCTGCGACGTCCGCATCGCCGCGCAGTCGGCGCTGTTCGGCCAGCCCGAGATCAAGCTCGGGATCATCCCCGGCTTCGGAGGCACTCAGCGCCTGCCGCGCCTCGTCGGGGCCAGCAAGGCCCTGGAGATGAACCTCGTCGGCGACGCCATCGGCGCCGACGAGGCCTACGAGCTCGGCCTCGTCAACCGCGTCGTGCTCGACCACGAGCTGTTCGACACCGCGCTGCAATGGGCGCGCAAGCTCGCCGGGCAGGCACCGGTCGCGCTGGCCAGGATCAAGGAGGTCTCCGGCCACGCCGACCTCGACGAGGGCATCGAGGCCGAGAAGCGCGCCTTCGCCGAGGTCTTCGGCACCGAGGACGCGCGCGAGGGGATCGCGGCGTTCCTGGGCAAGCGGCAGCCATCGTGGGGCGGTCGGTAGCAGCACTCGCCCGTCTCGTCCGCGAGGCCCGCACGGTGGTCGCTCTGACCGGCGCGGGCATCTCCGTGCCCTCCGGCATCCCCGACTTCCGCTCGCCGGGGACCGGCCTCTGGGAGAACGTCGACCCGATGGCGGTCGCCCACATCGACGCGTGGCGCGCCGATCCCCAGCGCTTCTGGCACTTCTACGGCCACCGCTTCCAGACGCTGGACGGCAAGGAGCCCAACGATGCGCACCGCGCGCTGGTCGAGCTCGAGCGCCGCGGTCGGCTGCACGCGGTCATCACCCAGAACATCGACATGCTCCATCGCAAGGCCGGCACACGCGAGCTCATCGAGGTCCACGGCAGCATCGAGCAGTCCGTGTGCCTGAGCTGCGACACGCGCTACCCGCTGGCCGAGGTGCGCGAGCGCCTCGCCCATGACCCGGCCGGCGTGCCCCGCTGCGACTGCGGCGCGGCGCTCAAGCCCGACGTCGTGCTCTTCGGCGAGTGGCTGCCGGCCGAAGCGCTCGATCGCGCCTACGCGCTGGCCGCGCAAGCCGACCTGCTGCTGTGCGTCGGGTCCTCGCTCGAGGTCCACCCGATCGCGCAGCTGCCCGGCGTCACTCGCTCCAACGGCGGCCGCGTGGCGGTCGTCACCCAGGGCGCCACGCCGTGGGACGAGCGCGCCGCCGTCAAGCTCGACGGCGACGTGGTGGCCGAGCTCGAGGCGCTGCTCGCCGCGCTCTAGCTGACCGGCGCGGGCGCCGTCACATCGGCCTCGAGCGGCACGACGGCAACGCGCTCGCGCACGGAGCGGCCCAGGGCGTAGCCGATGATCGCGATCGCCAGCACGACGGCCAGCGTCCCGAGGGTCAGCGCCTCGTAGGTCCCGCGGCTGACGCCCCACTCGTCCTTGAAGTCGTAGGGCACCCCGAAGAGCTTCTCCAGCACGCCGGGGAACACGGCCACGAAGCTGCCCAGCGCGACCCAGAACGTGGTCAAAAAGCCGACGATCCACATGCCGCGTTCGCCGCCCGGCACGCGATAGGGCCGGTGAACGTGCGGATGGCTGAAGCGGAGCTTGACGGCGGCCGGGAAGATCCACAGGTAGGAGATCAGCGTCGTCGAGATCGCGATGGTCAGGACCACGACGAACTTCGCGTCCGTCCCGCCTTGGAAGCTGGCGACGGCGATGATCATGAAGATGCTCGCGAAGATGCCCGACATCGTGTTGACGCGGACCGGCGTGCCGAACGTGCGGTTGAAGACGCCGAAGAAGCCCGGGAACGCGCCGTCGTAGGCGGCCACGGCCAGGATCCGGTCCGAGCCGATCATCCACACCGCGCCCGAGGTCAGCAGCGTCCCGACGAAGCACAGGGTCATCGCGCCGAGCAGGAAGTCCTGCGCGCCGCCGTAGACGCTGAACGTCTCGGTCACGGCGTCGAGGAAGCCACCGATCCCGGTGACCTTTTCGCCCGGCAGGACGATCAGGATGGCGAAGATCGGGACCGCGTAGAGGAGCACGCCGATGATCCCGCTGCGTATCACGGCGAGCGGCACGTCCTTCTGCGGGTCCTCCATCTCCTCGGCGGCGCCGTTCTGCAGCTCGAAGCCGACGTAGTTGAACAGCAGCAGGGGCACGAGGGCGAGGAAGATGGCCCACGTCGGCTTGAGATCGCCGATCGGGAAGCCGTTCACGCCGTGGTCGAAGGCGTAGATGATCGTGGTGAGCGTGAAGAAGCCCAGCACGACGATGCGCAGGATCGCGCCGGCGTTGGGGATCCACTTGCCGCGCCGCAGCGAGACGATGGCCACGGTGATCGACAGCCAGATGAACGTGAGCTTGAAGATGTAGTCGCCGGCCGAGCCCGCGCCGATGTGGAAGAGGTTGTCGTTCCACGCCTCGGTGGCGATGAAAGCCAGGGAGCCGCCGACCCACAGCGGGTTCGTGACCCAGTACAGAACGGCGGAGATCCCGCCCTGGAAGCGGCCGAACGCCATCTTGGCCCACTCGTAGGGGCCGCCCTCCTGCGTGAAGGCGCTGCCGACCTCGGCCATGAGCAGCGCGTACGGCAGCACGAAGACGACGGCCAGCACGACGAGCCAGGTGAAGCCCTGCGCGCCGTTGGAGGCCACCGTCCCGAGCGTGTCCAGCCCGACGAACGCGCAGACGGTGAAGAACATCATGTCGAAGCGCCGCAGCGACTTGACGAGCTTGCTCTTCTCCTGCAGCGCGAGCTCGGTCGTCTGCTCGACGAGCTCGGGTGGCATCGGCTGGCTCATTCGGTCCCTCTCGTTGTTCAACCCAGATGCCGCGCGCACATTACGCTCGCACCCGGCGGCCCGCAGCCGCCCGATGGGCGCGATCTGATCCTCGGTCCTGGACGATCAGTCGAACCCCAAGACGGTGCGTGCGCGCAGCGCCGCCTCGAGGCGTTCGAGTGCGTGGCGCACGGCGGCCTCGTCGGCGTCGTCGACCCCGCCCTGAAGCGCCGCCTGGGCGGCCGATTGCACCGCGGGCAGGATCCCGCGCAGCTCCGCCAGGCGGCCCGCCAGATCGCCGCGCGGCGCCCACGGCTCGAGCTCGGCCATCGCCATCGTGAGGGCGGCCTCGAGCTGGAGCGCCGCCTCGCGGCGGCGCCCGGCGTCGACGTCCTGGCGCGCGCGGAGGGCGAGCTCCTCGCAGGCCAGGGCGGCGTCGCGCGCGCTCAGCAGCGCGGCGAGGCGCTCCTGCGGCCGCAGCGCCGCCGTGCGACCGCGCGCGCGGCGCGGGAGTGGCAGCTCCGTCGCGCGCACCCAGTGCCCGGCCGCCACCTGCTCGCCTTCGCCGATGCCGACGCGTACGACGAGCGCCTGGTCGACGTCGACCTCGCGCACGTGCGGGTCGGCCGTCGCCGCGCGGTGCAGGTGAAGGATGCGGTTGAGGGTGGTCACCGCCGCGCCGGCCCGCGCCGCGCCGCACTCGCGATCAGCGGTCGCCTCGCCGAGCCAGCGTTCGGCTGCCCGCCCGTCGTCGAAGGCGCTGGCCGCGATGAGCGTGACACGGGTGGTGCTCACCGGCGCCGGCGCGGGGTCCGCGCGGCGCGCCCTGGGCCGGCGCAGCCAGCGGCGCTCCTGGGCCCCGAGCGTCGTGAGGACGAGGACGTGCTCGACCTCCCCGGCGTGGCCGCGCACGACGTAGCGGCCGTCGTGCGGTCCAAGCGCCCACGGGAACTCGAGCTGGACGAAGCCGAACAGCCGACGCCCGCCGCTATTCGCCGACGTGCGCCCGGCTCGCCCGCTTGGGCACCTTGAGCGCGTACTTCGACACCTTGGTCGGCACCTTCGGGTTCTCGATCCTGCCCAGTCGGCCGATGAGCTTGACCCATTGGCCGGGCTTGAGCACGGAGCTCAGCTGCCGGCCGAGCTTCGGGTTGGAGCCGAAGAGCGGCTGGAAGCCGACGTGGATGTGGTCGGCGTGGTCGGGCAGCGCCATGGTGTTGTCGGCCCCGTCGAAGGTCATCAGCGAGATGATCTGATGAGGCTTCATCGTGCCCTGGAGCGTGAGCAGGCGGCGGATCGTGATGTCGGTGATCGAGCCCGGCCCCTGGTGGCCGAGGATCGGGATGCCGTTGATCTTCGCGATGTCGACCGCGTCGCCGTAGGAGTGCTCGGACACGTTGCCCGAGGCGGTCAGGTAGCTGTGGCCGCAGTGCAGGGCGGTGACGGTGGGCTTCAAGCCGCTGGCGGCGAGGAACTCCAGCGTGGCCAGGACGCGACGGTCGATCCCGCCGGCCCTGATGTCGCGCCGGCCGCACTTGTAGACGTCGATCCTCGGATCGGTCAGGACGCGCCGGCCCAGCGCCTCCTTGCTCATGAGGAGGATCTGGCCGATCGACGGGTTCTTCGCGTCGGGACCCCAGAACGGGTTCTTGCCCGCCGCCCGGTAGATGGCCGTGGACTCGAGCAGCTTCCAGCCGTCGAGGATCGGCTTCGGGTCGATGCGCGGCGCCCCGCGGCCGGCCGGGCGGATCTCGAAGAGCATGTGCGGCGCCATCTTCTGCTCGGTGCGCCCGATGCGGCCCAGGATCGTGCCGGCGATGACCGTGCTGCCGACCTTCAGGTGCTTGAGCGTGACGTCGGAGCGCTTGAGCCCGTACACGCCGGCGAAGTAGCTCTTGAAGTTGCTCGAGCTGGGCATGTCGGCGCCCGCGTCGAGGAGCTGCTCCTCGCCGCCGGAGCGGTAGGAGGCGGGCCGGTCGGGGTGCGCGAACACGCGCTCCTTGCGCAGCTCGGGCGAGACGGCGTCGGGCCGCGTAGCGGCGCTGGACCGCGGCGCCGCCGCCTTGGCGCCCGGGTTGACCTGCGTCCCCGCGGTCGCCGGCTCGGTCGGCGCCGGGTCGCTCTTGGGCAGGTGCAGCTCCTTGTCGACCTGCTGCTTGGAGACCGTCCGCTCCTTGGGCACCGGGTAGCTGTAGGAGAGCTTCTTGAGGTGCGCGTAGGTGTAGGTGTTGCCGTACACGTCGCGCAGCTGGACGAACTTGCCCAGGCGCTTGGTGGTGCCCATGTGGACGATCTTGCCGTCCTGCACGGCGATGACCGGTGAGCCGGCCTTGGCGAAGATGTTGATGCCGTGGCGGTTGCTCGAGGCCTCGACCGGGCGCGCCGCGTTGCCGTGCTTGATGCGCTTCTTGGCGTCGCGCTCGCTGATGTCATCGGCGTAGCGAGCCTTGGCGTGGACGGGGAAGTGTCCCTGGGTGAGGCCGGTGAGCGAGCCGACGAGGTCGGCGGGCAGCCCGCCGATCAGGCGCGCGCGCATGAGGACCGAGTCGACGTACCAGTCGGCGTGGTTGTAGGCGAAGACCGCCCGCGGGAGGTCGGTCTCGGCCTGAGCGGCCTTGAGGTAGCGCGCCGCCGCGAAGATCGCGTCGGCCGGGTTGTACGGATCCTTGCGCCCGTCGTGGTTGGCGTCGACCCCGTAGCGCTTCCACGTGCCGGGCATGAACTGCATCCACCCCACGGCGCCGGCGGTCGAGACGTTGAGGTTGCGCCCGTAGTCCGTCTCGATCTCGTTGATCGCGGCGAGCACCTCCCAGCGCACGCCGTACTCGATCCCGGCCGCCTGGTAGATCGGGAGCAGGAAGAGCGGGATCCGGAACTTGTCGATGAAGAAGTTGGGGACGCCGATGGGCGCGGGGCCCGGGAGCGCCTCGGAGAAGGTCGGGTTCGCCGGCGTCGGCGTGCCGTCGGGCTGGCGCGCCGATCCGGCGAGGTCCTTGGCCTTCTTCGCGATGTCGTCCTTCGCCTTCGTGACAGCCTCAACCGGAGCTTGAGGCTTGTGCTCCTTGCCGGTCGTCTCCTGCTTGACCTGCTTGCCGGCCTTCGGCTCCTGCGTCGGCGTGTTGGGCGAGGTGGTGGGCTCTGCCTGCTGCGCGCCGCTGCTGGGCTGGGCGCCCGGCTGGGCCGTCGGGGCCGGCGGCGTGGTCGGCTGCTGCGGCGTGATGTCCTGGACCGAGACGATCGGCGTCGTCACGCCGGGGATCTTGATCTGGTCGACCGGCGTGCCGGGCGGCACGTCGACGGTGACGGTGACCTGCGCGCCACCGAGGAGGGTGACCAGCAGCCTGCGCTGCTCGGCCGAGGCCGGCACGGCGGCAGAGCCGAAGCCGGCCAGGAACAGCGCTGCCATGGCCAGTCCGATGAGGAGCTTGCGCGTGTACATGCGTAGTGGCCCGGCCCCCCGAACCTCGCGCGGCGGCGTGACCCTAGCATGGGTCGTTCTGGCGGAGCGCCGGGCGCGATGTGTTCTTTTCGATGGCAACGGGAAATCTGGGCCGTTAAGGGTCTGGCCTCGGTGATCGGCCGGAGCGCCCGGCCCCTTGACCCCTTAACAACGTGCCGGCCCGGCGAAACACGCGGCCGTTGCACGCCAATTTTCACGCCAGAGCAGAATAACCCTCTACTTGAGGGTTAGATATGAGCGCTCAGGGCCCTCTCCGGTAGCGTTCCGCGCATGGCCGAGAACTCCCGCCGCGACGGGCTGCGCGACCGCCTCGCCAGACAGGGCGAGGACACCATCGGGCGGCTGGCTCAGGAGCTGCTCGAGAACCCGCTGGTCCACGGCGCGATCGCGCGGGCCTTCGAGGCGCGCGAGAAGGCCGCGCAGGCGCAGGAGGTCGCGTTCGGCGCCCTCAACATCCCCTCGGCCGCCGACCTGGAGCGGCTGACCCGGCGCGTGCGCTCGCTCTCCCAGCGACTGGAGGGCATCGAGGACGGCGTCGATCGCCTCGACGAGCGTCTGGCGGCGATCCAGGACACGATCGCCAAGGAGCTCGCAGCCGCGCGCACGGCGCCGGCCAAGCGCTCGCCGGCCAAGCGGGCCGGCGCCGCCAGGCGCGCGCCGCGCGCTACCTAGCGTCCCGTCGCCACGGGTGCGAGCGCCGCCAGCGCCGCGCGGCCCAGGCGCTCGGCCACCCTCTCTGCATCGCGAGCGCCCTCGATCGCCACGAGGCAGGCGGCGGGCATCCCCGCGCGGCGGGCGGCGCCCAGGACCGCCGCGCTCTCCATGTCGAAGGCCAGCGCCTGCGGCCCCGGGTCGGCGTCCGGGAGGTCGACGGAGGCGAGCGTGCCGCGGCGGTCGGCCTCCAGCGCCGCGGCCAGCGTCCGGTCGGGCTCGACGTGCGGGCCGAAGCCGAGCGCGCGGCTGACGCCGTCGGCGCCGACCACCGCGGTCGCGGCCAGCAGCTCGCCGGCGCGCAGGGTGCCGTCGATCGCCCACGCGCGACCGATCCGGACCGCTCGGCGCAGGCCCAGCGCGTGCAGCTCGCCGACGACGACGGCCGCGCTCGGCCCGCCGATCCCGGTGCTCTGGATCGTCAGCGGCGCGCCGTCGAGCGCCACGCCCGTGTACCCCCACAGGCCGCGGTGGTGGTTGAACATCCGCGGCGTCTCGTCGAACAGGACGCGCGTGAGGGCCAGGGCCTGACCGGGGTCGTCGGGCAGCAGCGCGCGCTCGGCGAGCTCGGAGGTCGGGTGCAGATGCGCCACCGGGCGAGGATAGGCCGCTAGATTTCCTGGCGTGCCCAAGAAGGAGCCCGCACCCAAGAAGGACACGGCCAAGAAGCCGGCGAGCAAGAAGCAGCAGAGTCGGGGCGACGTCGTTCGCTCGGCCGCGGCCCAGGCCATCGAGGCGACCGCCGGCCAGGCCGGCCTCACGCGCGAGCGCGCGCAGCAGCTCGCCGACGAGCTGGCCGGTGCCGCCAACCGCTTCCGCGAGACGCTCGAGGAGCTGCGGCCGGCCGGCCACGACGAGCTGCGCGCGCTGCGCGAGCGGGTCGCGGCGCTCGAGGAGCGGCTCGCCGCGCTCGAGGCGCAGGCCACGACGACCACGCGCCGGCGCACGACGCCCGCCAAGCGCAGCACCGCCGCGGCGCCGAAGCGCTCTCGCCCGACCTGAGAGGCGGACCCGCGCGCGGCGGAACCTCTCCAATGCCGGCGGTGAAGGTTTGAGGCGCGACGTTTGACGTTGACAGCCATCGTCGCCGCGGCTTATGACTTCTGCACCGAGCAAGGCACAAGGCCGAAGAGTGGGTGGCTCGCCACCCGCAAGGTGCCGCCCTTCACCGGACGAGCGCCATCGGTCGACGTGGCGGGACGATAAGCCCGCGAGCGGCGGGACGCTCTTCATCGAGGTCCCGCCGCTGACGTTCTGCGGCGCACGCCTGCCCGGTCACTCGCACGATGGCTGACGACCTGCTCGCCCGCGTGCGCGCCACCGGCCTGCTGCCCGCCGGGGCCGACGTGGTCGTCCTGCTGTCCGGCGGCCGCGATTCGGTCTGCCTGCTCGACGTCGCGGTCCAGCTGGGCTGCGCCGTGCGGGCGCTGCACGTCAACTACGGGCTGCGCGATGGAGCCGACGGTGACGAGGAGCACTGCCGCGTCCTGTGCCAGCGCCTCGGCGTCGACCTCGCCGTGCACCGCGCCCACCGGCCCGAGGACGCGCCGGGGAACCTCCAGGCGTGGGCGCGCGACGTGCGCTACGCCGCGGCGACGCGCGAGGCCGGCGACGGCCTCGTCGCCGTCGCGCACACCGCCACCGACCAGGCCGAGACCGTGCTCTACCGGCTGGCCGCCTCGCCCGGGCGCCGGGCGCTGCTGGGGATGGCGCCGCGCACGGGCAGGCTCGTGCGGCCGCTGCTCGGCGTCACGCGCGCGCAGACCGCCGACTGGTGCCGGGCGCGCGGACTGACATGGCGCGACGATCCCACGAACGAGAGCGCCGAGTTCGCGCGCGCGCGCGTGCGAGGACGGCTGCTGCCGGCGCTCGAGGCGGTCGATCCGCGCGCCGCCGACAACGTCGTGCGCACGGCGGAGGTCCTGCGCGAGGAGGCGGCGGTGCTCGACGTCGTCGTCGACACCGCGCTGGCCGGGCGCGATCGCATCGCGGTCGAGCACCTGGCCGCGCTGCCGCCGGCGCTGGGCCGGCTCGTCGTGCGCCGGCTGGCCGAGTCCGCCACCGGCGAGCTGTGCCCGCGCGCGGCCGCGCGTCTCGGCGACATCCTCGCGGTCGGGGACGACGGCGCGCTCGACGTCGGCGACGGCGCGCGGGCGATGGTGCAGGCGGGCGTCGTGCGCTTCGTGCCCACGCCGCCGCTCCCCGACCGCGATGTCCTCCTATAGTCCCGCGCTCGATGCGCGATCCCCAGATCGGCGAGATCCTCGTCCAGGCCGACGAGCTCAAGGAACGCGTCCGGGCGCTGGGCGAGGCGGTCAACGCGGAGTACGCCGATCGCGATCTCCTGCTCGTCGGCGTGCTCAAGGGAGCCGTCTTCTTCCTCGCCGATCTCATGCGCCACATCGACATCCCGTGCGAGGTCGACTTCATGGCCGTGTCGTCCTACGGCTCGGCCACGGACTCCAGCGGCGTGGTCCGCATCCTCAAGGATCTCGACACGGCGATCGAGGGCCGCCATGTGCTCATCGTCGAGGACATCGTGGACTCCGGGCTGACGCTGCAATATCTGTTCCGGAACCTCGGCGCGCGCAATCCGGCCTCGCTGGAGGTGTGCGCACTGCTCACCAAGCCGGACCGCCGCAAGGTCGAGCTGCCCATCCGCTTCGTGGGGTTCGAGATCCCCGATCGGTTCGCTATCGGCTACGGGCTCGACTTCGCCGAGCGCTATCGCAACTTGCCCTATGTCGCGGCGCTGGAGGACAGCGGCGCCTAGCGACGGTGCGCCCGCGGGGCATCCGCACACCGCCCGCGGGGCATCCGCGCACCCCTTCGCGCGCGTACAGCCGGCAAGGACATCGCAGACCCCCTGGTACGCTTGGCTGCCCGGACGCGCTCTCACGTTGCGCGTCGCGGACGCCGATCTAAGCCTTCATGAGCCGGTTCTTCAAGAGCGCAGCGTTCCCGATCCTCATCGTCGTCGTCCTGGCCTTCTTCGCCCAGAAGCTCATCGGCGGCCAGGGCTCGAACGAGCCGACGCCGTCGTACGGCGACTTCATCGCGCAGCTGCAGGCCGGCCAGATCAAGACGGTCGACGTCAAGAACAAGGACAGCACGATCATCGTCAAGCCGCGTAGCGGCCCGCAGTACGAGACCGGCTTCCTGCCCGACAACGCCGATCGGCTCGAGTCGCGGCTGGAGGCCGCCAAGGCGCAGCGTCAGATCGACGACTTCCAGATCCAGGGCACCAAGAGCAACGGCTGGCTTTCGCTGCTGACCTACGTGCTGCCCTTCCTGATCTTCATCGGGTTTTGGATCTTCCTCATGAACCAGGTGCAGGGCGGCGGCTCGAAGGTCATGTCCTTTGGCAAGTCGCGCGCCAAGCGCCTGAGCGTCGACTCGCCCAAGATCACCTTCCGCGACGTGGCCGGCGTCGACGAGGCGGTCGAGGAGCTGCACGAGATCAAGGAGTTCCTCGAGAACCCCAAGAAGTTCCAGGCGCTCGGCGCGCGCATCCCCAAGGGCGTGCTCCTCTACGGCCCGCCGGGCACCGGCAAGACGCTGCTGGCCCGCGCGGTCGCCGGCGAGGCCGGCGTCCCCTTCTTCTCGATCTCGGGCTCGGACTTCGTCGAGATGTTCGTCGGCGTCGGCGCCTCGCGCGTGCGCGACCTCTTCGAGCAGGCCAAGCAGAACTCGCCCTGCATCATCTTCATGGACGAGATCGACGCCGTCGGGCGCCACCGCGGCGCTGGCCTGGGCGGCGGGCACGACGAGCGCGAGCAGACGCTCAACCAGCTCCTCGTCGAGATGGACGGCTTCGAGATGAAGGACAACATCATCTTGATCGCCGCCACCAACCGCCCGGACATCCTCGACCCCGCGCTGCTGCGCCCGGGCCGCTTCGACCGCCAGATCGTCGTCGACCGCCCCGATCGCAAGGGCCGGTCGAAGATCCTCGAGGTCCACACCCGCGGCAAGCCGCTGGCCAAGGAGATCGACGTCGACGCGCTCGCCGGCCAGACGCCGGGCTTCACCGGCGCGGACCTCTCGAACCTGGTCAACGAGGCGGCCCTGCTCGCCGCGCGCAACGGCAAGCGCGAGATCACCCAGGTCGAGCTCGAAGAGGGCATCATGCGGGTGATCGCCGGCCCGGAGAAGAAGACCCGGGTCATGAGCGAGAAGGAGCGCCTGATCACCGCCTACCACGAGATGGGGCACGCGATCGTCGGGCACTACCTCGAGCACTCCGACCCGGTGCACAAGATCTCGGTCATCAGCCGCGGGCAGGCGCTGGGCTACACGATCTCGATGACGCAGGAGGACAAGTTCCTCACGACGACGGCCGCGCTCACGGACAACCTGGCCATGACGCTGGGCGGCCGCGCCGCCGAGGAGATCGTCTTCGGCGAGATCACCACCGGCGCGTCCAACGACCTGGAGAAGGTCACGGCCACGGCCAAGCAGATGGTCATGCGCTTCGGGATGAGCGAGAAGCTGGGCCCGCGCGTGTTCGGCCACGACCACGGCCAGCCCTTCCTGGGCCGCGAGTTCTCCGCCGAGCCCGACTACTCCGACGAGATCGCGCGCGAGATCGACGACGAGATCCGTCGCATCGTCGAGTCGGCGCACCAGCGCGCGCAGGACCTCCTCACCGAGTACCGCGAGCCGCTGACCACGATCTCGGAGATCCTCGTCAAGCGCGAGACCATCGAGAAGGAGCAGTTCGAGGCCCTCCTCGCCGGCAAGACCGAGGCCGAGGTCTTCGGCTCGGAGGCGCCGCCTCCCGGGCAGCCGCCGATCCCCGGCGAGCCCGCTCCCGAGCGTCCGCGCGAGGCCCCGCGGCCGCTCCCGCGCCCCGGCCTGGCCGGCGGAGGCGTGGAGGCCCGGGGGCTCGAGCTCCCCGAGAAGCCCGAGCTCGCCTGACGGGCGCCTCGTCGCCCCTGGCGGCGTCCTCGGGGTCGGGCCGTGCAAAGCGCTGTCCCGGCCCCTGCGTCCTGCCAGGGACGACGATCCGCGCGTCATGCGAGCTCAGGCGAGCGTTCGGTGGCTCGACGGTGAGCCACCGACGCCCCCGGACGGGCCTGACGCGGTGGCATCATCCCGCGATGGCCGTGCTGGTCGACCCGCTGCGCGAGTACCCCGACGCCGGGCTGCGCTGGACGCACTGGTGCCACATGGTCAGCGACGCTGGCTTCGACGAGCTGCACGCCTTCGCCGCGCGGCTGGGCGTCCCGCGGCGGGGCTTCCAGGGCGATCACTACGACCTGCCTCCGCCGGTGCGGGCGCGAGCGGTCGAGCTGGGCGCGGTGGAGGTCGACACGGGTGAGCTGGTGCTGCGGATGGCCGGTCCCCGCGGTGACCGGGCGCGCTCGCGCCGCTCGCGGCGCCCCACCGCTCGCGCCTGACGCGCCCCACCGCTCACGCGCCTGACGCCCCCCGCCCCCGCAGCGCGCAGAGCGCCAACGCGCCAGAAGTGACCACTCGACGCCTGCTGCACAGCCAAATCAAGCCAAGTGGTTCAGGATTGGTATTGACCAATCGAACATGGCGGGGTACCTTGCCGCTCGCTCCGCCAGGGGCCGGAGAGAGAAATGGTGGCAAGTGGTGTAGACCAAAACGGCGGTGGATCGAAGCAGGAGCTCGTCCGCGACGCCCTGCTCGACCTCGTCGGCGGGCTTCGGGTCGGCGCCGCCATCCCGCCCGAGCGGCGGCTGGCGGCCGACCTCGGCGTGTCGCGGCCGACGCTGCGGGCGGCGATCGAGGAGCTCGTCCGCGAAGGGCTGCTGCTGCGCCGCCACGGGTCGGGCACGTACGTCGCCGAGCCCAAGATCGCCCTGCCGCTGACCATGACCTCGTTCTCCGAGGACATGCGCCAGCGGGGCATGCGTCCGGGCAGCCACATCCTCTCCTTCGAGGAGCAGAGCGCCGGGGCCAAGCTCGGGGCGCGCCTGCGCGTCTCGCCCGCCGACCGCCTGTGGGCGATTCGCCGTCTGCGCCTGGCCGACGACGAGACGATGGCCATCGAGTTCCTGCACGTCCCGCAGCGCATCGCGCCCGGACTCACGCAGCGCGACCTCGAGGGCCAGTCGTTCTACGACCTGCTCGCGCGCCGCTACGACACCGTCGTGGTGGCCGGGACGCAGACCATCGAGCCGACCGTGACCAACGACGAGGAGGCTGAGGTGCTGGGCGTGCCGGTGCACGCTCCGGCCTTCCTCTTCGAGCGAACGAGCACGAGCGAGCGAGGGGAGGTGGTGGAGTTCGTCCGGTCGATCTATCGGGGTGACCGTTACCGGCTCGTGACGGAGCTCCGGCCAGCTTTGGGCTCGCGGTAGCGCAGACACAGAGGGGAAGAGGGTCGTCGTGTCGGGGACGGCCGTATCCGATGCCCGGCCGCCGAGCGCGGCGGGGCACGAGGAGGAGAAGTGAGGAGCCAATGAGGCTCGGCGTCGGAGCCGCGCTCGTCGACGGGCGGCTGCTGCCGGGCGATGTCGAGATCCACGGCGGCGTCGTGACCGCGCTCGCGGTGGGCGGCGGTGGCGGATCGCTGATCGCGGCCCCCGGGTTCGTCGACCTGCAGGCCAACGGCTTTGCCGGCGTCGACTTCCGCGACGCGGACGCTGACGGCTATCGGCGCGCCGGTGAGGCCCTTCTCGCCACGGGCGTGACCGCCTTTCAGCCGACGTTCATCACCGCGCCGGAGGTCGACCTCGCCGCGGCCCTGGCGGCCATGCGCGCCGAGCGTGCGGGCCGCGCATCCTCGGCGCGCACCTCGAGGGACCGTTCCTGTCGCCCCGGCGGCTGGGCGCGCACGACGCCGAGGGCTGTCGCGCGCCCGACCTCGCGCTGCTGCGCCGGCTGCTCGACGCCGGACCGGTGAGCCAGATGACGCTGGCGCCCGAGCTGCACGGCGCGTTCGAGCTCATCGACGAGCTCGTCGGGCGCGGCGTGACCGTCTCGTGCGGGCACTCCGATGCGACGGCGGCCGAGGCGCACCTGGCCTTCGACCGCGGAGCGTGCACGGTGACGCACCTGTTCAACGCGATGCGCCCGAGCGTCCCGCGCGATCCCGGCATCGCGATGGCGGCGCTGGCGCGCACCGACGTGACCGTGCAGGTCATCGTCGACGGCCACCATCTGGCCTCCGAGACCGTGCTCGTCGCGTGGCAGGCCGCGGCCGGGCGCTTCGCGCTCGTCTCCGACGCGGTCGAGGCCGCGGGGATGGGCGACGGCCGCTACGTGCTGGTGGGGACGGAGGTCGTCGCCGAGGGCGGTGTCGTGCGCCGCGCCGACGGGACGCTGGCCGGCAGCACGCTGACCATGGACCAGGCGGTGCGCAACCTGCACGGCCTGGGCGTCGAGCTCGAGGACGCCCTCGCGGCGGCAAGCACCGTGCCGGCCCGGATCGTCGGGCGCGAGGACCTCGGTCGCCTGGCCGTCGGCGCGCCGGCCGACGTCGTCGTCCTCGACGACCGCCTCGAGGTCCAGCGGGTGCTGGTGGAGGGAGGGGCGCATGTCGCCGGCTAGGGGTGCCCGAGGCGGCCACATGGAGGAGGCGCGCATGTCGCCGGCTGAGGCGAAGCCGCACATCGTGAGCGCCGAGATCGCCGAGCAGCCCGACGTCGTGGCGCGCCTGCTCGACCGCCAGCGCCACGCCATCGAGGCGCTCGCCGCCGAGGTGCGCGGCCGACGTCCGCCCTACGCGGTGCTGGCCGCGCGCGGCTCGTCGGACAACGCGGCGCGCTACGCCCAGCACCTCCTCGGCCGCCTCCTGCGCCTGCCGGTGGCGCTCGCCACGCCCTCGCTGCACACGCTTTACGACGCGCCGCCGCGCTACGCCGACGGCCTGGTGCTCGGCATCTCGCAGTCGGGGGCGTCGCCCGACGTGGTCAGCGTCGTGGCCGAGGGGGCGCGGCAGGGAGCGTTGACGGCGGCGATCACCAACGACCCGCTGTCGCCGCTCGCCTCCGCGGCCGCCCATGTGATCGACCTCGGCGCCGGCGAGGAACGCTCGGTGGCGGCGACGAAGACCTACACGGCATCGCTGGCGGCGATCGCGGCGCTCGCGGCCGACGGCGATCGCGTGCGCACGGCCGAGGTGCGGCGGCTCCCGGCTGCGCTGGCCGCCCAGCTCGTGCGCAGCGGCGACGTCGGCGCCGCGGTCGATGCGGGCTCGGAGTGGACGCGGCTCACCGTCGTGGGCCGCGGCGCGCACTACGCCACGGCCTTCGAGGCGGCGCTGAAGGTGCGCGAGCTGGCCGGCATCGTGGCCGAGGCGTACTCGCCGGCCGACCTGCGCCACGGGCCGATCGCCACCGTCGGCCCCAGCCAGCCGCTGATGGCCATCGCGCCGGACGGGCCGACGCTCGCGTCGATGCGCGAGCTCGTCGCCTCCGCGCGCGAGCGCGGCGCGCGTGTCACGGCCATCGGCCACGACCCCGCGCTGGGGGCGCCCGGCCGAGAGGCGCTCGCCCCCGGGGACCCCTTCCTGGCCCTCGTCGACGTTCCCGAGTGGCTGGGACCGGTGGTCGCCATCGTGCCCGCGCAGCTCTTGGCCGTCGGCCTGGCCGAGCGGCGCGGCGTGGAAGTCGACACGCCGTTCGGGCTTTCGAAGATCACGCTGACGAGGTGAGGAGGAGGAGCGGTGGCGTAGCGCGGCCCCGACGGCGCGGCCGGCGGCCAGGGGCGGGCTTCCCGACAGGCCCGCTCCTGGCGGCCGGCCCGCGCCCGCGCGTATCCTCCGTCGCGATGCTCGAGGGGGCCGCGCTCGGCGAGGATGTCGGCCCGCAGGTCGAGGCCGGACACGCGGCGCTGGCCGCGGGCGACTGGGAGGCGGCGCGCGAAGCGTTCCAGCGCAGCCTGGACGCCGCGCCGTCGGCGGCCGCGTTCGAGGGTCTGGGGCTCGCCTCGCGCTGGCTCGGAGCGCAGGACGCCGCGATCCGCTCGCTGCAGCAGGCCTACCGCCTGCACCGACGCGCCGACGACCGCCGCGCGGCGGCCCGGGTGGCGCTCCAGCTCTGCCTCGGCGAGTTCTACTTCCACGACGACATGGCGGTCGGCCTCGGGTGGATCGAGCGCGCCGACCGGCTGCTCGAGGACGTGGAGCCCGGAGCAGAGCACGGCTGGCTCGCGCTGCTTCGCGGCCATCTGGCCCTTCAGGTCGACCGCGATCCGGTGCGCGCACGCGCCCATGCCGCGAAAGCGCGCGACCTCGGGCGCGAGAGCGGCGTGGTCGACGTCGAGATGATGGCCCTCGCGCTCGAGGGCCTCACCCTCGTCTGCGAGGGCGAGGTCGAAGAAGGCATGCGCCGCCTCGACGAGGCGACGGCGGCCACGGTGGCGGGCGAGCTCGCCGACCTCGACGCCATCTCGAGCTGCTGCTGCTACCTGATCGACGCCTGCAAGCGCGTGCGCGACTTCGAGCGCGCCGCCCAGTGGTGTGAGCACGTCAAGGGCTTCTGCGAGCAGTGGTCGGACCGGCTGACCTTCGCGGCGTGCCGCGCCCACTACGCCGACATCCTCATCTGGCGCGGCGAGTGGACGCAGGCCGAGGCGGAGCTGCGCTCGAGCCTCGGGCCGCTCGCCGACATCCACCCCAACCGCATCGCCGACGGAATGGTGCGCCTGGCCGAGCTGCGCCGCCGGCAGGGCATGCTCGAGGAGGCGGCCCGGCTGCTCGAGGCCGCCGACGGCCACTTCCTCGCGCCGCTCGTGCGGGCCGCCCTCGCCCTCGACCGCGGCGACGCGCCGGCGGCCGCGCACGAGGCCCAGCGAGCGCTGCGACGCCTGCCGGCCGAAGGGCTCACGGACCGTGCGCCCGCCCTGGAGATCCTCGTCCGCGCGCGGCTGGCCGCCGGTGAGCAGCAGGGCGCCCGCGAGGCCGCCGACGCCCTGCGGGCCATCGCGTCGAGCGCAGGGACCGCGGCCAGCGCGGCGGCAGCGGCGATGGGCGAGGGGCTGATCGCGTCGGCGGCGGGCTCGTGGGATCTGGCGCGGCCCGCGTTCGAGGACGCGGTCGACCTCTATGCCCGCGCCGGCGGACGGTGGGAGGCGGCCCACGCGCGCCGCGAGCTGGCGCGCACGCTGCGCGCCCTCGGCCATCACGAAGCTGCCGAGCGCGAGGCGCGCGCCGCCGACGAGGCGCTGCGGGCCCTCGGTGCCAGCCCCGCCGCGCCCGACGCGCCGGCGCGGCCCGCCGGCCTGACGGCGCGAGAGCTCGAGGTGCTGCGGCTCGTGGCTCGCGGCCGCTCGAACCTGGAGATCGCCGGGGAGCTGGTGCTCAGCGTCCGCACGGTCGAGCGCCACATCGCCAACATCTACGACAAGATCGGCGCCTCGGGCCGCGCCGCCCGCGCGGCCGCCGCGTCGTACGCCCTGGCCGTCGGCGTCGCCTGAAGATGGGTACTGCGGCGCCCGAATTGGGTGCTCGCACGCATGACGCCGCGGTCGCCCGGCCGTAGCGTCGTCCTCCCGCACACCAGCGAAAGGGAGGGAGCAAATGCCAGCGTTCTCGCAGGATCAGGTCCCGGTCGAGTTCGAGGCCGATGTCGCGACGACCCGTGCGATCGACCAGGGTGGCATGACCATCGCGTTCGAGCGCCTGAGCGCGGGAGTCGAGACGGCCCCGCTGTTCAAGGGCCTGCCCGACGACGCATGCCAGAGCCCGCACTGGGGCTACCTCATCAGGGGTCGTCTGCGCATCCTGGCGACCGACGGCACCGAGGAGGGCATCGCCGCGGGCCAGGCCTACTACCTGCCGCCGGGGCACAACGTCGTCGTCGAGGAGGACGCGTTGGTGCTCGAGTTCTCGCCCACGCACGAGCGCGCGCGGACGATGGAGCACGCCGCGCAGGTGATGCAGGGCGCCGGCGCCTGAGGCGCTGCGGAGCGAGGGATGCGCGACCGCAACCTCCTGGCGGGCGCCGTGGGCCTGTCGGCCCTCGGGGACTTCGTCGGCGTCGTGGCGCTCGCCCTGCACGTCCAGGAGCGCACGGGCTCGGGCCTCGCGGTCGCCGCGCTGTTCATCGCGCTGTGGACGCCGTCGGTGGTGCTCGGCGGGGCGGCGGGCCTGCTCGCCGACCGCGCCGAGTGCCGCCGGCTGCTGCGCGACGTCTCGCTCGCGCAGGGCGCGATCGCCGTGGTGCTCGCGTTCGCCTTCCACGGCATGGCCGCCACGCTCGCGCTGACCGCGCTGCTGGGCGTCGGCGTCGCGGTGGCCCAGCCGGCGGAGTTCGCCCTCGTCCCGTCCGTCGCCGGCTCCGCCGGGGTGGCGGCGGCCAACGGACGCATCGAAGCCGCGCGCTACCTGGGCTTCACCGCGGGGCCCGTGCTCGGCGGGCTGCTGGCGGCAGCGGGCGGCACGCGCGTCGCCCTGCTCGTCAACGCCGCGAGCTTCCTGGCCGTTGCGGTCGCCGCGCAGGCGCTGAAGGCCCGTCGCGAGCCGCGCGCCGCGCTGGATCGACGGTCAGAACGCGCGCGCGAGGGGATCGCCTTCCTCGTGCGCGACGCCGTGCTCGCGCGCGTGGTCGTGGCCGCGTTCGTCTCGCTGCTCTTCATGACCGCGTCGGCCACGGCCGAGGTCTTCTTCGCCAAGGACGTCCTCGACGCCGGCGACGCGGGCTACGGCACGCTCATGACCCTGTGGACGCTCGGGATGGTGGTCGGCTCGACGCTCGTCGCCACCCGGGTGCCGGAGGCGCGGTACGTGACCGTCGCGCTGGCGGCGATGGCGCTTCAGGGCGCGGGCCTCGCGCTGCCGACGCTCTGGCTCGTGCTGCCCTTCGCGCTCGTCGCCTACCTGGCCGGCGGGATCGGGCACGGCACGAAGAACGTCGTCGTGCGCACGCTCATCCATACGCGCGTACCGGACGCGCTCCGTGGTCGCGCGTGGGCGGCGTACAGCGCCGGGCGCAACGGCGCCGAGCTCGTCGCGCTGGTGGGCGGCGGTCTGCTGGTGTCGGCCCTGGGGGCGCGCTGGACGCTGCTGCTGGCCGGCGCGTTGCCCGTCGTCGCGGCGCTCGTGGCGCTGGCTCGATCCGGCTCTGCGACGCGGCCGCTGCCGGCGGCTGCGTGAGCGGGCGTAGCCCGCGGCCAGGGCACCGAGGGAAAGGGGTCCCGGCGCGGGGGGTGGGCTGGATTCGCTGTCACTATGACGCTCAATCCAGCCCACCCCCTCAACACCGCGGCGTCGGGGGCCGGGTCATAGGATCGGGCGCCGATGGCGCTGCGGATCATGGGCATCCTCAACGTGACCCCGGACTCGTTCTCCGACGGCGGGGAGTGGTTCGCCTACGACGAGGCCGTCGCGCACGGTCGCGCGCTCGTCGCGGAGGGGGCGGACATCCTCGACGTCGGCGGGGAGTCGACGCGTCCCGGGGCCGCCCCGGTGGCGGTCGCCGAGGAGCTGGCACGTGTCGTGCCGGTGGTCCGCGCGCTTCGGGGCGCCGGCGCCCAGATCAGCGTCGACACCATGAAGCTCAGCGTCGCCGAGGCGGCCGTGGAGGCGGGCGCCACCTACGTCAACGACGTGACCGCCTTTCGCCACGAGCCCGAGCTCGCGGGCTTCGTGGCCGACCGCGGCTGCGACTGCTGCCTGACGCACATGCTCGGCGAGCCGCGGACGATGCAGGAGAGGCCGCGCTACGACGACGTGGTCGACGACGTCCGCGCCTTCCTCGAGGAGCGGGTGCGGTTCGCGGTGGGCGAGGGCGTGCGCGAGGACCGCATCATGGTCGACCCGGGGATCGGCTTCGGGAAGCGGCTCGAGCACAACCTCGAGCTCCTGCGCCGGCTCGACGAGATCGTGACGATCGGCTTGCCCGTCGTGATCGGTACGTCGCGGAAGTCGTTTTTGGGCCGGCTCACCGGCCGCGAGGACCCGCACGACCGCGTGGCGGCGACGCTGGCCACCACCGTCATCGCCTTCGAGCGCGGCGCCGCCGTCTTCCGCGTCCACGACGTGGCGCCCACGCGGGACGCGCTGGCGGTGGCGACTGCTACGTTGCGCGCCGATGGCGGCTGACGACGACGACCTCGACGACGAGCTCGACGGCGACGAGTACGACGACGAGGAGGACGGCGGGCGGCAGACCGAGGTCACCATCGAGGTCACCGGCCTGTCGCTCTACACCCACCACGGCGTGACGGCGGCGGAGCGCGAGGTCGGCCAGCGGCTCGTGCTCGACCTGCGCCTGGAGGTTGGCGAGTGCGACGCGACCGTGACCGACCTCGTCGAGGACACCGTCGACTACGCAGAGGTGTGCGAGCGCGTCGCGCTCATCGCCCAGCAGCGCTCGTACAAGACGCTCGAGCGCCTGTGCTCGGCGCTGGCCGATCGCCTGCTGTCCGACTTCGCGGCCGAGGAGGTGTGGGTCAAGGCCACCAAACCCGAGCCTCCGATCCCGCTTCCGGTCGAGCAGGTCTCGGTCGAGGTCTGGCGCCAGTCCAGCGACTAGCGCGGCGGCGCCGTCGTCGCGCGCTGGATCAGCTCGGTCGGGAACACGATGCGGCGTGGCGGGTCGTCATCGCCGCCCTCGATGCGGCGCACGAGCCCGGCCACGGCCGCGTGGGCCATCTCGGCCAGCGGCTGGCGGACCGTGGTCAGGCGGAAGGACTCCCAGCCGGCGAGCGAGATGTCGTCGAAGCCGACGATCGAGAGCTCGCCGGGCACGGCGACGCCGCGCCGGCGGGCGGCGTCGACGGCCCCGAGCGCGATCACGTCGTTGCCGCAGAAGATGGCGGTCGGCGGCTCCGCGGCATCGAGCAGCTCCAGGCACCACTGATGGCCGGTGTGGTGGGCGTACTCGCCCCGACGCCGCAGGGCGGCGTGAAGCGGCACGCCGAGGCGGGCGAGCGCCTCCGCGAACCCGGCGTCGCGGTCGCGCGCGGTCGAGGTCTCCGCCGGTCCCGAGATCAGGCCGATGCGCCGGTGGCCGAGCCCGGCCAGCAGCTCGGCGGCGAGCGCGGCGCCGCCGCGGTTGTCGGCCACCACGGCGTCGCGCTCGACGCCGTCGACCTCGCGCACGAGCTGCACGATGGGGGACTCCTCCCCGGCGAGCAGCGCGCGGGTGCGCTCGTCGAGCGTGGCTGTCGCCACGATGGCGCCGTCGACGACGCCGCCGCGCATGAGGTCCTCGACGCCCCCGCCCCCGCGCACGTCGGTGCGCTCGTTGAGGAGCACCGTCCGGTAGTTCGCGCGGCCGAGCTGGTCGTGGAGCGCCTCGACCAGCTCGGGATAGAACGGGTTGGTGATGTCGGCCACGACGATGGCCACGGTCCCGGTGCGCCGCGTGATGAGCATCCGCGCCGCGGCGTCGGGGACGTAGCCGAGGCGGCGCGCCGTGGTGTGGACGACCGCCGCGGTGGCCGCCGCCACGCGCGGGTCGCCGCGCAGCGCGCGCGACACCGTCGGCTGCGAGACGCCGGCCTCGCGCGCGATGTCCCGGCTGGTCACGCGCTGTCCGCGGCGCGGTGGCATGGGCCGAACGGTACCCGCTGCGGTTGACGTCGAGATCGCGAAGGAGTACATACGTATGCAATGACCTCAGCCGCTGCAGACAGCCGTTCAACGAAACCCGTCGCCGACGCCGTGCATCAAATGATCGAGGCCGTGCGCGAGCGCGGCGACGAGGCGGTGCGCGAGCTCTCGGCCCGGTTCGACGGCTGGGAGCCGGAGAGCTTCCGGCTTTCCGACGAGGAGATCGAGGCGTGTGTCGCCCAGGTCGACGAGGAGTCGCTCGACGACATCCGCTTCGCCCAGGCGCAGGTCCGTCGCTTCGCCGAGGCCCAGCGCGCGGCGCTGCGCGACGTCGAGGTCGAGACGCTTCCCGGCGTCTTCCTCGGCCATCGTCACGTCCCGGTCTGGGCCGTGGGCGCCTACGTGCCCGGGGGGCGCTATCCGATGGTGGCCTCCGCGCACATGACCGTGGTGACGGCGAAGGCCGCGGGCGTGACGAGGGTCGCCGCCTCCACGCCGCCCTACGAGGGCGCGCCGACGCCGGCCACCATCGCCGCGATGCACCTGGGCGGCGCCGACGAGATCTACGTGCTCGGCGGGGTCCAGGCCCTGGCCGCGCTGGCCCTCGGCACGGAGACCATCGCGCGCGTCGACCTGCTCGTGGGCCCGGGGAACGCCTACGTCGCCGAGGCCAAGCGCCAGCTCTTCGGCGATGTCGGGATCGACCTGCTCGCCGGCCCCACCGAGGTCCTCGTCATCGCCGACGAGCACGCCGACCCCGTCGTCGTGGCCGCCGACCTCATCGGGCAGGCCGAGCACGGCCCCACGTCCCCGGCCGTGCTCGTCACCACCTCCACCGAGCTGGCCGAGCGGGTGGCGGCCGAGGTCGAGCGTCAGCTCGCCGACGACCTGCCCACCGCGGAGATCGCCGCCGCCGCCTGGCGCGACCACGGCGCGATCCACGTCGTCGGCTCGCCAGAGGAGGCGGTCACGCTCGCCGACGAGCACGCCTTCGAGCACGTGGAGGTCCTCACCGAGCAGCCGCGCTGGTACCTCGAGCGCCTGCGCAACTACGGCGCGCTGTTCCTCGGCGAGGGCACGACCGTGGCCTACGGCGACAAGACGATCGGCACCAACCACGTGCTGCCGACAGCCGGCGCCGCCCGCTACAGCGGCGGGCTGTGGGTCGGCAAGTTCCTCAAGACCATCACCCACCAGGAGGTCCGCTCGACGGACAGCAGCGCGCTCATCGGCGAGCGGTGCGCGCGCCAGTGCCGAGTCGAGGGCTTCGAGGCGCACGCGCGCAGCTGCGACGTCCGCGTGGCCAAGCTGGCCCCGTGAGCGGCGACGGGCGCGACCGGCCGGTCGCGGGCGCGGAGCGGAGTGTCGAGGGGCGCCGTGCGCCGGTCGCGGGCGCGGAGCGGAGTCTCGAGGGGCGCCACGCGCTCGTCACCGGAGCGGGGCGGGGCCTGGGGCGCGGGGCCGCGCTGGCCCTGGCGGAGGCCGGCGCCGCGGTGACGCTGGTCTCGCGGACGAAGGCCGAGCTCATGGGCGTGGCCGTCGAGATCGAGGCGGCCGGCGGGCGCGCGTGGATCCAGGTCGCCGACGTGCGCCGGGAGGAGCAGGTGGAGCGGGTGGCGGCCGACGCCGACGCCGGGCCGGTCCCGGTCTCGATCCTCGTGACCGCGGCCGGCCTGAACCGGCCGGGGCCGACCGCCGACTACCCGACCGACGACTGGGACGTCCTCATGGACGTCAACCTGCGCGGCACCTTCCTCGCCTGCCGCGCGGTGGGACGCCGCCTGCTGGCGCGCGGCGCGAGCGGGCGCATCGTCACCGTGTCGTCGCAGATGGGCGTCGTGGGCTATCCCGGCCGCGCCGCGTACTGCGCGAGCAAGCACGCGGTCAACGGCCTCACCAAGGCCCTGGCGGTCGAATGGGCGCCGCACGGCATCGGCGTGAACGCCGTGGCGCCGACGTTCGTGCGCACGCCGATGACCGAGCCGATGCTGGCCGACCCCGCGTTCGCGGCCGAGGTGCGCCGGCGCCTGCCGGGCGGCGAGATCGCCACCGTCGAGGACGTCGCGGCGGCGATCGTCTACCTCGCCTCGGACCGCGCGCGCTCGGTCACCGGCCACATCCTCGCCGTCGACGGCGGCTGGACGGCATGGTGAGAGGCCAAGGACAGCGCCCGGTCCGCCATCCTGTCGGCGCATGAGGGGCTACCTCGGCCTCGGCTCCAACGTCGGCGACCGTCGCGCGAACCTCCAGGCCGCCGTCGACGCGCTGCCCGACCACGGCGCGATAGTGCTGGCATGCTCGTCGACGTACGACACCGATCCGGTCGGCGAGATCCTCGACCAGCCGACGTTCCTCAACGCCTGCGTGCGCATCGAGACAGGGCTCGGTCCCGAGGAGCTGCTCGACTCCTGCAAGGCGATCGAGGCGCAGCTCGGCCGCGACCTGGAGGGCGGCATCCGCCATGCGCCACGGCCGATCGACGTCGACGTCCTGCTGCTCGGCGATCGCCCCTACGCCTCGGCGCGGCTGACCATCCCGCACCCGCAGGCCACGAGCCGCCGCTTCGTCCTGATCCCGCTGCTCGAGCTCGACTTCGACCTGAGCACGCCCGACGGAACCCGCCTGCGCGACTGCCTCGCCGCCATGCCGCTCGACGAGGGCGTGCGCCGCGACGGCCCACCGCTGCGCCTGCCCACCCACAGCCCCTGAGACGCCCTACGCGCGAAGCGACGCGCCGTCCATCTCGATGCCGATGACGCGCGCCACGCGGTCCAGGTCCACGTCATGGGCGAGGACGGTCGCCTCGCGGCGCCAGGCGACCGCGGCGATCATGCAGTCGACCATCCCACGCGGCGTGACGCCGGCCGCGCGGCAGCGACGGTAGATCCTGCCGGCAGCGTCGAAGTCGCTCACCGCGTCGAAGGGCAGGAGCTCGAAGCGCCGCATCAGCCTGCGCAGATCCGCCTCTCGGCGGTCGTCGCGCGCGCCGGCCAACACCTCCATCACCACCGGCTCGGTCACCGCGACGCTGTCCGAGCCGTCGATGAGCGCGGCGAGGCGCTGGTCGACAGGGCTGTCGGTGCCCCGGTCGTACTCGACCCACGCCGACGTGTCGGCGAGGATCACGCGTCCGGCGCGGCGTCGGCGGGCGGCTCGTCGATGGCGCGCGCTCCGCGCATCGCCAACGCTTCATCGCGCGTCATCGGCTGACCCGCGAGATATCGCAGGGCGAGGTCGACCGCTGCCGTCTTGGTGTGGACGCCGTAGCGGTCCATGATCGTCTGCACGTGGCCGTCGTCGATCTCGATGTTCGTGCGCACTCGGGTCATACACCAATCGTACACCGTATGTGTGTAGTACGTGTATGGCGGTAGACTCGCGTCGCCATGCTCCTGGTCGTCGACGTCGGCAACACCCAGACCCATTTCGGGACCTATCGCGACTCCGAGCTCGTCGAGCACTGGCGCTTCACCACCGTGCGCGACTCGACGGCCGACGAGCTCGGCGCCGTCCTGCGCAACCTGCTCGAGCTGCGCGGGATCGGGCTGGCGGACCTGGAGGCGTCGATCGTGTCGAGCACCGTCCCGCAGCTCCGGCCGGAGTGGGAGTCGATGGCCGCGCGCTACCTCGACCACGAGATGCTCGTCGTCGGCCCGGGCATGAAGACCGGGATGGCGCTGCGCTACGACAACCCGCGCGAGATCGGGCCCGACCGGCTCGTCAACGCGGTGGCCGCGTACGACAAGGTCCACGGCGCCTGCGTGGTCGTCGACTTCGGCACCGCGCTGACCTTCGATCCGGTCTCGGCCGAGGGCGAGTACCTCGGCGGCATCATCGCCCCGGGCGTCGAGATCTCGATCGAGGCGCTGACCAACCGCGCCGCGGCGCTGCCCAAGATCGACCTCGCGCCGCCCCGCTCGCTCATCGGCAAGACCACGGTGGACGCCATCCGCAGCGGCGTGGTCTACGGCTACGCCGGCCAGGTCGACGGCATCCTGCGCCGCCTGCGTGCCGAGATGGGCGACATCGAGACGATCGCCACCGGCGGCCTGGCCGAGCACATCGTGCCCTTCACGGAGGAGATCGACGAGACGGACGACCTGCTGACGCTGACCGGCCTACGCTTGTTGCATGAGCGCAACGCCTGAGCTCGCCACGCCGTGGCGGATCGGCCCGGTGACGATCGCCAACCGGGTCGTCCTCGCCCCGCTCGCCGGGATCGGCAACTGGTTCGTGCGCCTCCAGGCCAAGCGCTACGGGGCGGGGCTGGCCGTGTCGGAGATGGTCTCGAGCTTCGCCGTCCACCACCGCAACGAGAAGACGCTGCGCGAGCTCCTGCGCATCCATCCCGACGAGCGCGCGCGCGGACCGATCTCGATCCAGCTCTTCGGCCAGGATCCCGAGGTCATGCGCTCGGCGGCGGCCACCGTCGCCGCGCGCGGAGCCGACCTCATCGACCTCAACATGGGCTGCCCCGTGCCCAAGGTGTGCAAGACGGGCGCGGGCGCGGCGCTGCTCAAGGACCCCGACACGGCGGTGGCCGTGGCGCGCGCCGCCCGCGAGGGCTCGGGGCTGCCGGTCACCGTCAAGCTGCGCTCCGGCCAGCGGCCGGGGGAGACCGACGGCTACGAGCTGGCCCACCGCCTGGTCCACGACGCCGGGGTCAGCGCCATCGGCTTCCATCCGCGCAGCGCAGCGGTCCACCACAAGGGCGAGCCCGACTACGACCTCGCCGCGCGGCTGGTCGCCTCGCTCGACGCGCCGGTCGTCCTGACCGGCGGGCTGCGCACGCCGCAGGCCATCCGGACGGCGCACGAGCGCACGGGCGCCGCCGCGGTCATGCTTGCGCGCGGCGCGCTCGGCAACCCGTGGCTCTTCGAGCAGGTGCTGGGCACCCGCGCCGCGGAGCCCACGCGCGAGGAGGTCCTGGCCGAGCTTCACTGGGTCATGGACCGTGCCGTCGAGCACCTCGGGCCGGAGCGCGGGGCGCGCTACCTGCGCAAGTTCTACCCGTGGTACCTGGACCGCCTCGACGCCTCAAAAACGGTGCAGCGCGCGCTGCAGGAGACGGCCACCGTGGCCGAGGCCAGAGCGGTCCTCGACGGGCTGGACGGGCTCGCGGCCGCCGCGTAGCACGGCGCTATACTGCCCCGCTCGTCACGCCACGCCGCCGCTGCGCACCCCCGCCGCCGAGCGGGGTTTCGTGTGTCTCCGGCGGCCCGCAACCCACCATCCACCACGCCCATGCCCAAGGACGTCATCCTCACCCCCGAAGGTCTCGAGAAGCTCCAGCGCGAGCTCGACGACCTGCAGACGAACAAGCGTCGCGAGGTGGCCGAGCGGATCAAGGAAGCCCGCGAGTTCGGCGACATCTCCGAGAACTCCGAGTACGACGACGCCAAGAACGAGCAGATGATGCTCGAGCAGAAGATCGCGCAGCTCGAGGAGCGGCTGCGCTCCGCGCAGGTCATCGATGCGTCGGAGCTGTCGACCGACCTCGTGCGCGTGGGCGTCACGGTCAACGTCAAGGACGAGAAGACGGGCGACAGCGACAAGTACACGATCGTCGGCTCCGCCGAGGCCAACCCCTCGGAGAAGAAGCTGTCCAACGAGTCGCCGGTCGGCAAGGCGCTCATCGGCCACAAGCGCGGCGACACCGTCGACGTGGCCCTGCCCAACGGCAAGAAGCGCAAGCTCAAGATCACCAAGATCGACGTCGCGTAGAGGCCCGCGTGGCCGACGAAGGCTCCGAGCTTCTCGCGGCGCGGCGCGCCAAGCTCGAGCGCCTTCGCGACGACGGCATCGAGCCGTTTCCGCACGCGTATCCGGGCGTCCAACCGGTGAGCGCCGTCCACGCCGCGCACGCCGACCTGCCCGCGGGCGAGGACTCCGACGCGCGCTACCGCGTGGCCGGACGCCTGCACGCGCGCCGCGGGCAGGGCCGCATGGCCTTCCTCGACCTCGACGACCGCTCGGGGCGCATCCAGCTCCAGGCCAAGGTCGACGTGCTGGGCGAGGAGCGCATGGGGCGCCTGCTCGAGCTCGACCTCGGCGACATCGTTGGCATCGACGGCCAGGCCTTCCGTTCCAAGCGCGGCGAGCTGTCGCTGCGCGTGGAGGACTTCGCGCTGCTCGCCAAGAGCCTTCGCCCCCCGCCCGACAAGTTCCACGGCCTGCACGACGTCGAGACGCGCTACCGCCATCGCGAGTTGGACCTGATCGCCAATGAGGAGGCGCGTGAGGTGTTCGTCACCCGCGCGAAGGTGATCACGGCGATGCGCCGCTACCTGGACGCCGAGGGGTTCGTCGAGGTCGAGACGCCGGTGCTCCAGCCGCTCTACGGCGGGGCGCTGGCGCGGCCGTTCGTCACGCACCACAACGTGCTCGATCGCGACCTCTACCTGCGGATCGCCACCGAGCTCTACCTCAAGCGCCTGATCGTGGGCGGTCTCGAGAGGGTCTACGAGCTGGGCAAGGACTTCCGCAACGAGGGCGTGTCGTTCAAGCACAACCCCGAGTTCACGATGCTCGAGTGGTACGAGGCGTACGCCGACTACGAGTCGACCGCGGCGCGCCTGGAGGCGCTCATGCGCGAGGTCGCGCAGGCGGTGAGCTACGCCGGCGAAATCGACTTCGAGTCGCCGTGGCAGCGCCTCACGTTCGTCGGCGCGATCGAGGAGGCCACGGGCATCGACGTCGGCGCGATCCGCGACCGCGATGCGCTCGAGGCCGCCATCCGCGAGCGCGGCCTCGACCTGCCGACCGACGGGCTCAGCTGGCCCCAGCTCGTCGACGACCTCCTCTCCAAGTACGTCGAGCCCAGGCTGGAGCAGCCGACGATCGTCATGGACTACCCGGTCGAGCTGTCGCCGTTCGCCAAGGCCCATCGCTCCAAGCCGGGGCTGGTCGAGCGCTTCGAGGCCTTCGCCGGCGGGATGGAGATCGCCAACGCCTTCACCGAGCTCAACGATCCCGACGTGCAGCGCGAGCGCTTCGAGGCGCAGGCGCGCTACGCGGCCGAGGGCGACGACGACGCCCAGCCCTACGACGAGGCCTTCGTGCAGGCCCTCGAGCAGGGCATGCCGCCGACCGGCGGCATCGGGGTGGGGATCGACCGCGTCGTCATGCTCCTCACCGGGCGGCGCTCGCTGCGGGAGGTCGTCCTCTTCCCGGCCATGCGCGACTAGCGCCCGCACCTGCTTCGGTGATCCTGCGCTGATCCGCCGCCCCGCTCACCCGCGCCCCGCTCACCCGGGCTCCGCACGCGGCGCGTGAGATCCTTCGCGCGTGTGCAGGGCGGCCCTCACCGGTGCCGTGCTCGCCGCCGTGCTGGCCGCGTGCGGCGGGGCGCGCACCGCCGCTCCGGCAGCGCGCCTGACCGGCTCCGAACCGTGCCGGCACGCGCGCGGCTTCACGTGCTCGACGCTGCGGGTGCCGCTCGACCACGGCGGGCGCGTGCCCGGCACCGTCGACCTTCGCGTGGCCGCCGCCGACAACGCCGACGCGCCGCGCGGCGTTCTGGTCGTCCTCACCGGCGGCCCGGGCCAGGGCGGGGTCGACTACGTGCCCCGCGTGCGCGCGCGCATGCGCGCCGTCCTGCGCGCGTACCGGCTGGTGATGCTCGACCAGCGCGGCACGGGCGCCGGAGCGCTGCGCTGCCCGGCGCTCCAGCGCGCGGTCGGGACCTCGGACCTCACCGTCCCGCCCAAGGGCGCCGTCGAGGCCTGCGCACGCCAGATCGGTCCCGCCCGGCGCTTCTACTCCACGGCCGACACCGTCGCCGACCTGGAGATGCTCCGCGCGGCGCTCGGCGCCGACAAGCTCACCCTCGACGGCACCTCCTACGGCACGTTCGTCGCCGAGCGCTTCGCGATCGCCCATCCCGACCGGGTGGCGCGCCTGGTGCTCGACTCCGTCGTGCCGGCCGCCAGCCTTGACGGCCTCGAGGTCGACGGCATGCACGAGACCGCGCGCGTGCTGCGGTCGGTGTGCCGCGCGCAGCGGTGCCCGGGCGACCCGGCCGCGGACCTCGCCGCCGTCGTGCGCGCGCGTCACGATGGTCCTGAGCTCTACGACACGCTGGTGGCGATGAGCGTCGGCGCGCCGTCGTTCCCCGGCGTGCTCGCCGCGCTGCGCGCCGCCCGGCGAGGGGACGCGCAGCGGCTGGAGAGGATCGTTCGCGGCGTGCGCCGGGCCCAGCGCGCGCCGGCGGAGGTGCTCAGCCAGGGGCTGCACGCCGCCACGCTCTGCGCCGACCTGCGACCGCCCTGGGGCGACGCCGCCGCACCGAGGGCCGGCCGCGAGGCCGCGCTGCGGCGCGCCGCCGCGGGCGTCGATCCCGCGCCGTGGGG